>CAXGXL010000007.1:0-18748 GCA_964013555.1 uncultured bacterium | reverse complement strand
GTATTCGTACTTTCCTAGAATCAGCGAAAACCGGCACGGTAACAATAAAGCGATAAGGAAAACAAAGCCATGAAGAGAGCAGCCTGCCCCTTAATAGCCACATTACTCGCCGCACTTCATCTGCCCGGTTGCGGCGTAGGAATTCCTATTCAACTTAGGATCGACGAGTTCTATATCGACGTCAATGTTGAAGACTGGGTGACACTAGCCGAAAAAAACCTGATCTCGACCGGCTTCTTGTCGACAGAAGCACTCGGTATACCCGAAAAATGGCCTACTTCACTTCCTAATGTTCAATACGATTTGAATGTCGTCTCACCGCCAATCCCTGTGGACCTGACACCGGATGATCCTTCAGATGCAGCTAAATACGACGACATCAACGAAGCACAAAAAGTAGTCAACCGTCTCGAAATAGACGACCTGATCATTCGCATCGAAAGAAGTAATCTAAGTATCGATTTACCTGTCCTGGAAGTCCAAATAGCCGACAAATTAGACGCCCACCCGAACGACAGGCGCTCATGGGTAACGGTTGGGGTTCTAAATGGTCTTAAAGCAGGTGAAGTGGGCGACATGCGATTTCAATACATCAAGGGAGGGGAAACGTACCTCAATAACCAGTTTATGGACGACGAACGAGAATTTGCCCTTCGCATCAAAGGAAAACTCAAATGGGATACCACCAGCGACCCCAATCGACCCCACGGAGAGGCTCGCATTCGCCTGATCGCTTTGGCCACATTTTATGTAGCACCAAGAAAAGCCCTATAGAATTCAAGTATTACCCCTTCTCTTCTCTTATCCATGGCGTAAGCGAACTCCCATGGACAATCCCAGCGGGACGGTCTAAAGAGTATTCGCGCGTTAACGTCTCCCAGGAGAACCAAGCGTTATAAAAGCGAGGTAAAAGAAAGTGCTTTGCCTCCAACTTATTTATGCGGGAATTCAACAATGACCACTACCCTCAAAAGCTATGTATGCGGCCAATGGTTCACCGGTACCGGTGCCATGGCTCACCTCCACAACCCCACCACCGAAGAAGTAATTGCCCAAACCTCAACCCAAGGCATTAACTTTCCCGAAGCTCTATCCTATGCCAGAAACAAAGGGGGAGCAGCATTGCGCGAAATGACTTTTGCTCAACGTGGCGCTCTTTTGATGGCCATGTCCAAAGCGATCCACGAATACCGCGAAGAGCTTCTCGACCTTGCAGCACTTAATGGAGGCAATACTAGAGGTGATGGCAAATTCGATATAGATGGAGCAACCGGTACTCTCGCCTTTTACGCCAAATTAGGTGAGAAGTTAGGCGAGAGAAAAACCCTCGACGATGAAGACGAGATTAGGTTGACCAAAAACCCTCGTTGGGTAGGGCGCCACATCTACAAACCACTTCAAGGCGTCGCGATACTTATCAATGCTTTTAACTTTCCAGCGTGGGGATTTGCCGAAAAAGCTGCGACGGCTATCCTGGCAGGAATGCCGGTCATCAATAAACCAGCTACCAGTACAGCACTTGTTGCTGCCCGCATTTCAGAGATTCTTGTAGAGTCCCAAGTCCTACCTGACGGTGTCTTTAGCTCGATATGTGGAAGTGCTGGCGATATGCTCGACCACGTAAACTGGCAAGACGCCATTGCTTTTACCGGCTCTTCACAAACAGGTCTTAAGATCCGAAGCATGCAGTCAGTATTGGAAAACAACGTTCGAGTGAACGTTGAGGCTGATAGCTTGAATGCGGCCGTTCTAGGTCCAGACGTAACTCCTGAAAACGAAGTCTACGATTTGTTTTTGCAGGAAATTGTTCGGGACATGACCCAAAAAGCAGGACAAAAGTGCACCGCCATTCGTCGTATCTTTGTGCCCCAGGATTCCGTCGATACTGTTGTCGAAGACCTTAAAAACCAATTGATGCAAATGCGCTCAGGCGCCCCCACCCTAAAGGGTGTAAAAACAGGCCCTCTAGCAACTGCTCAGCAGCTTGAAGATGCACACTTGGGATTAGAACGATTAGCCAAGTGCACAAACACTATTTTAGGTGGCACTCGCGGTGAACTAGAGGGAATTAATAACGACAAAGGTTATTTTCTCTCTCCCACCCTTCTTCTCGCCCAAGATGGTGATTCCCCTGAACTTCACGACCGTGAGGTCTTTGGTCCTGTAGCAACTGTTATTCCCTACGATGGTAGCGTCGAAGATGCCTCACGGCTTCTAGCCAAAGGACAAGGAAGTCTCGTGTCCTCGATCTACTCCGATGCACCCAAGTTTTTATTAGCAATGGCTCAATCTTCAAGCTGCTTCCTAGGTCGAATGCACCTCGCCAATTCAAAGATAGCCGAGCATTCTGTAGGCCCAGGAACTGTGCTTCCACAACTTATGCATGGAGGACCAGGCCGTGCCGGCGGTGGACAAGAACTCGGGGGACTTAGCGGTATCAAGTTTTACATGCAGCGCACTGCGGTTCAAGGCTTCTCTCCTTTGCTGGAAAAACTAGACTGAGCTAGGAATCTTAATGCCTGTCTTGGTAACCGGAGCTAACGGACTTTTAGGCAATAACCTTTGTCGTGAATTGATTGCAGCCGGAAAAGAGGTGAGGGCCTTTGTCCGTGAAAAGAGTAACCTTCAAGGGCTCAAGGACTTGCCCGTCCAGCTTCACTTTGGCGACGTTAGAGATCCGAATGCTCTCAAGCAAGCCTGCGATGGTTGTGAAACAATGTATCACACCGCAGCAGTGTTTTCGTATTGGGGTTATTCACGCAATGAGATGCTCGCCACCGCAACACAAGGAGCATCCAATGCTGTGAACGCCGCAAAAGAAGCGGGCGTAAAGCGTATCGTTTTGACCTCCAGCTCTTCGGTTCTTGGTCCCAATTGGAACCCAACTCCAATGACCGAGTCCGACGCCTCCCAGCTAGATGGAACTCCTGATTATTTTTATAGTAAGTGGCTACAAGAAAAGACAGCCTTTGAATATGCCGAGCAACTAGAGATCGAATTGATTTCCATATGCCCATCCGTCTTTGTCGGCCCTTACGATTTTCGCCCCAGCGCTAGCCTCCCCACCATCACTGGATACCTATTTGACCCTTTGAAATTAACGTATCCCGGGGGCGCAAATATTGTTCATGTGCAAGATGTTGCAAAAGCTCATCTACTTCTGGGTAAGAAAGGAACCCCTGGAGAGCGGTATCTGGTTTGCGGCGACAACCTTAAATGGTCTGAGATTCATAACATGATTGCCCAACTAGGCGGCGTTTCAAAACCCAAAATGCGAATGGGCTCCAAAACAGCGTTCTTTGGCAGTACTCTGATGGAATTAGGATCGAAATTGACTGGCAAGGCCCCATTAGGAACTCGGGATATGGCCAAAATGGTAGGGAGTTACTTTTGGTACGATGATCAAAAAGCCCGAAACTTGGGCTACAATGCACAAAACTCGACGAAACGTGCCATTGTCGACACCATCGCCTGGCTACTCGACAGTCCCCATCTATCTCCCAAGCAACGGCGAAGCCTAAAACCAACTCCTGAAGTACTAGCGGCACGTAAGAGGCTCTTGCAGCGGTCTTCAACTATCTCATAACAAGCAATGTCCTAGATACAGGCATTACTAGTGAAGTGGTAGGCCGTGGCCCGGCCCCAGAATTTTAGTCATATACGACTCCAAATCAAACTGGTCCGAATGTTCTTCGTTGTGGCATTCAATGCATTTCTCCAAACCTGGCTTTCTCTCAAAAAGAGGGCTCCATTGCTCCGGCTTAAACGGAGCACTTGCATGACCAGCACCAGGACCGTGGCAATTTTCGCAACCAACGTTCTTGTTTTTTTCGGCATCCTCAAGTCGGCAATAACCACCGGGCTTTTCATAACCAACCGTATGACAACCAATGCAACCTAAATCACAGGTTTTACCTCTATCATCTAGAGTTTTCCACGCATGGGCGTGGGCAGTCGCAGTATAGACTTCGTATGCTTGTGGATGACAATTCATGCACTTCGCATTGCCGACATAGGCGCCTGCAGGATCCGCCGGGGGTGGACATACTAGATCTCGAGTAGAATCCAGGACAATTCGGCAAAGAGAACGATTGTAATTTGCCAAACGCTCCGTCGCCCACTTTGCGGGTTTTCGATCCTTCGTTATTGCTTGGCGACGCCAGGTCACATAGGGCTGACTCGGTTTCTCAGGGCGCAAACTGCTCAATTCTTTTTGTAGTTCATTTAATTTGTTCTGGCGAACATCGCGCCCAAGCCCTAGGGCCATACCATCTAGGCTGGTCTCCAATCTTTTGATTCGTTTCTCCAAAGAAAGTCTCTTTGCCTTTCCTTCATCGTTGTAGACAAAACCGCGCTTCCAAGCTGGGTTGGCTACCCAATGAATGCCCAAAAGACCCAGTTGCTGTCCTTTAATCCCAGCATTTACCAAGAGCGTCCCGTTGACTACTTTAGGTAACTCATCCGAATCTTCTCCACCACTCACAGCCACATCGACCGCATTGAGCTGGCCAACAAATGCATGAGCCGCTTTTCCGCCCATTGAAAGCAATGCGATAACAAGCTCAGCTCCCTGGGCGCGAAGCCCTACGGCACCTCTGGTAATCGTACCGGGCTCCTCGAATCCCCCGGCTCCAGGTACTCCAATCAACCCAATTTTATGCCCGCCAATCTCGCGAAGCACGGTATCCGCTCGAAACTGGGACGCAGAATTACGAGGTGCCCTGAAAATAGGAAGCTGATATTCCTTTCGCCACTGACTCAAAGAGCTTTGGCCCTGCTCCACATCTCGCGGGCCAATCAAAATGGCCATAGGCTCTAACCGCCCGAGAATCTCGGCGATGGTATTAGCCTTAGCAGACTCTTGCTCCACCAGATGCCCCGGTGGAATATCGTGCTCAAAAAACGTATTTCCGCTAAGCGCAAAACCAAATGACGTTCCCTCAAGCTCTTCGAGCTGCGCCACCATTTTATCAAGCCCACCCAATGGCTTAGAAGTACACCCACACGGCTCGGTCACACCATTTAATCCGCTAATGAACCCCAATTGGACAAAATTACTAGGCCCAGTGGAAACCAATTTTTTCGAACATCCCGACAAAAAAAATGCGCCACATAGAGCCAACCACACTACTCGATTGCTCATCTGGGTGTACTTATCGTTTTCTTTGTCATTCCGCAATTGAAGCAACCGCAATACCTGCTAGAATGGCTAACAATGACCGACAAAAATAAGGCCCCAAAAAAACACAACTTTAGGGAAAAAGACAAAAGCGACAACCACTCTCGCATCAAAGATTTTGTGATGCGCGGTGGTGGCGAACCATTTGGAAAGCCTTTTGAAGTAGGGCCCCAAACCCTCACCGAGCGTGTGGTCACATTTTTCAAGCAGCGGAGCTTCTTCGGGTTTGAAAGTCTGGAAAATCCAAACCAAAAAAACAGAGTCAACAAATTCACCCGCTATGGAGCCGCTAGGTACCGAGGAAAGCTCAAGATCTCCAAGAAAGAGGATTAAATAGGTCCTTTGTCCGCTTAAACTCGAATGATCTAAGACTCAACAAAGTTAGTCTGGACACGCTTAGGCAGACTTGCTAAACGGCCCCCTTAGTTTGGTTGCACTCGTAGCTCAGCTGGATAGAGTATCGGACTACGAATCCGAGGGCCGCAGGTTCGAATCCTGCCGAGTGCGCCATTTTTCTTCAATTTCCCATAAAAACTAGCAACTTAACCGTTTCGTGGGCTGATTTTTTCCTCGCTGCCCCCACCGTTTTGCCATTGCCTAGACTAAAAAGAGATTGCCCAAAAAAAGCGCCCGGCATGCAGCACCACGGGAAAATGGCGTGACTAACCCGAAACCGAGTGATTTAATGGCGTCTTGCTTGTCGTCTTTTAGAGCCCCCCTCCATACAATCTATAGAGCAAGATCAACACTTCTATAGGGGGTCATGACTGATGCGGGTTAGGACGATCGAATGCGATACGCCCTCGGCGACTTGCGTATTAAGCTCAAGCGTTGTGTCCGTGAGCGAAAATTGAAGAGGCGACCAGGGCGCATCTTGTTGACCAACGAGATATAGGCCGGCCGGTGCCCCGGAGATCTCCTGACCTTGCGGCCCCACACAAGTGTATGTCGAATTGTTTAATGTTGTATCAACTCTAAGGCTCCCCTCCGCATTGTTCGCGTCAGTCGATTGATACGATGAGAAAAGAGTTCCGGCAGCACTTCCGGTCACACTGCATTGGTAAGTTGAGGGCAGGCCCAAGAAAATAGAAGAGCCTGAAAAATCCTCATCAAAAGTATCGTTTGGATGAGATTCTTCATCGATAGAAAGTGTGGCTCCAATCAAAACCACGTCATCGTAAGCCGATGAATAAAAAGCATCAACTCGCCAAGTGCCATGTAGCTTCGGAGCGTGGGTGTCTACCTCGAGCACGGCCAGAATACCTGTGCCAGGTGCACTCGTTTCAGTCAAAACGAACCCCAATTCACTGATTTCGTCAACTTCGGCTGGATCTATATTATGACAGCGCCCAATCGCTTTGCGGCAAATAAGGTAGGGGGTTCCGTTTTCAAGCTCATCAACCCTTTCGTTAGTGCCCCCCTTTAGAATAACTGATCCTTTTTGTGTTCCCGAAAGAATAGGCCGCACTTCGATAAGCCCTACTTCCTCATCGACTTCGTAAAGCAACGTGTCATAGGAAAGAGCCTCAAGCCAAATAGCCTTACTACTCAATTCGCCATTTCCAAGCTGAACTGCCTCCGGTCTACTCGTCGCCTCCACAGGGAGTCCATCGTTAGTCCATATCGAAGCTGGGGCTTCATTCCAGGTTCGAATAGATGCATTGTGCCAGTTGTTATTGGCTCCCGCAGCCCCAACAAGAACACTGAGGGGATCAGAAGACTTCACCATAGAAAATCCTAGTTCAGGGTATCCCCAATTTCTCATCATCAGCAAAGGAGTACCTGCTGAATACTCTCGACTCTTATAAACAAGAGTCGGCGAATAGAACTTCTCCGTATAGCCATGTTCACTGGACGTTCCCAGAACCTGATCATTGAGTACATCTTCGACCCACATAGCGGTTCCTTCCATGAACCATTTGCCAGAAGCTATCGTGTGCCCTTTTTGATATTGCAAACAGTGAAAAAGCTCGTGACCAACTGTCGCGCCCATAATACCAAGCCCACCAGCCGGAGGTGTGGCCGAAATATAAGCCATGCATCTGCCAGAAACACTCGCGTTAGCCGCACCGTACCAACTCACATCGAACCAACTTAGTGCCGACGGTACCATAATGCGAAGTACCGGCAACGGAGAAAACGTAGCTTCTCCTAGGCCTGAAAGCAAAATAGGTACAACCTGGTCAAGTGCTTCTTCAACTCTTGCTAAAGCCGCCATTGCTTCAGGATGAATCAAATTCTGAACGCTGCTTGATGAACAATCGTAGGTGCCATTGACTGAATTCGACCATGGCGTTGTGCTCAAATAGATAAGAACCGTTTGCTTTGTTCCGGCATAGCACCATTTGTGCTCATAAGTAGAGCGATTCGATTTCTCATTTGCGCTTGTTTCAGTGTTGAACGCTCCTACCTCTTCCCACAAAGCGAGAAGGGCTTGCTTGTCATCATCTGGAAGGTTATCCAGATCGTCCATAACCTCATTGATAAAGAGATGCACCGACCTCCCCGAGCTAGAATCAGAAAGGTCTAATAAACTGGGATCTACCCGGTCAATATACCCGAAATAGGTATATAAAAGAGCAAGCGCCGCACTGCCTCTGTCGAGTAAACCTTCATCGAGGGCCCTAAATACTGCCGATGCCGAGTAACGCTGCTCCACAAGGGGATCAACTTCATCCGTCGAATCACTATCAGTTTGCTGATCGTTGTTCGGTTCAGACTGCTCTGCCACTTTGTCCTTCGGCGTAGCCAAACCATTACAATTAACCAAATGGGGCAGCAAACATAGAAATATAAGCAAAAGTTGTAGGTAGTTCATGCTAGGAGTATTCACCTAGCCGAAGTCTATATCAATCGTTCTCAATAATTTCCTTCAGAAGAAAGCGTCCTAATTGCCAAATAAACCTCTATTCTCTTGAAGATATTCCTAGAGGACTTCGACGCAGATAAGCAGAGCATTCGACTTCCTTGTTCTCTATTATTTAACGTTGGATTTCCCTCCCTTAGAGCCTTGCCCCCACTCAGAAGTCCAAACCTAGGACTTCCTGATCTACTCATTCGATTCTAGGAGAATTAATCTACCTCACGCATGCAAACCAATTGAGTCACTGCCACTCCACGGCTCTCGTAGTAAAGAAACAAAGTGCAAACAACGTACGCGCTACCTGGCAGGCGCCGAGGAATCTTTTACCGAGGTAGCCCCAGTATTAGCCCCCAAGCTAGTCAACTGAGCTACTGCTTGCCTCGTATTACAATCGGCGGGCCTGTAGTGCCCACTCTCGTTATTTATCTCGGTGACAACCCCAGCGCGCACTGTAATATGTCCAGCTGCTGCTACCGGCCCACCAGCCAAAAAGCTGCTGTGATGTAAGAAATAAAACCGAGCCGTTTTCCGCGGGACCCCTGGCTCTTTGCCCAAAGTGATACCGACCTTTTGCATCAGATTCCTATCGCCAACGTAGATATTTCCCCCGCTATCCATAACGTAGAGCCCCTCTTGAATTGTCAAAGGAGTAGTCGAGTCACTCGCAAGGTAAAGAAGTCCTCCCTTGACTTGAATCGCCAATTGACTTCGTTGCCCGGCATCGAGATAGACGGTTCTTCCCTGAGGGTTCCCCAAACCGTTTCCCTTAGTATCTTCACCAACAAAATGTGCTTGCATCGAACGGGTTTCGTAGGGAGCCGAATCCTTGCAAGCACGAGCGCCCGTGGCCCACACTGGCGTGGTTGTGAGCAGGCAAAAAGCAAGGAGAAAACTAAACAAGAAATATCTATTATTGCTTCGTAGAATGCTAAGCATAGCTCATGCCTCCCTTTGTCCCTTGTCCCATCAACAATGTTACCATGCCTCAAAGAGCTGATACAACCGCATCGACTTGCTGAAAAATTCATTGGCTAGGAGCGAAGTCGATCCCACAGAGAGCTTTTGATTACCTGCACAATACACATTCTCAACTCACAGGCATCCAGCGGGAACGGCTACACCGCTTCACGCTCAGGGAGTTCTGCCTGAGCGCCTGACACAAAGAGATTTAGGAAAGAAGTCTTATAACGAACTAAAGGTCGGACATCCGATTTTAAACAACTCACAGTCCTATGGAACTCGGTCTTCAAAGTCTTAAAAAAATAGTGAATTCTCCTTTTGAAGCGCGCCCCCAATATGCTCTCGGTCTCATGCCAATAAGAGGGTTGTCTGGTAAGCAAAGTTCATGCTAGCTCTTATCAACTTTAGCCTATTGCATTAGGAATAAAAAACTCTGCACTAGGACTATCAACCTGAGAGGCCATTGTAGTGGCTATGGGAGCTCCTTTTATGCCTGGTTTACTGCCTAACATCGATCCCCAAGGATTACTTGAATATTCAGTTGTATACACAGACAGAGCACTCAATCACATGTCCCAGAGCTTTCAACAAGTCATGCGAGATATCTCTGAAACCCTAAAAAAAGTCTACAATGCCCACTCTGTAGTGGTAGTGCCCGGAAGCGGCACTTTCGGTATGGAAGCAGTTGCTCGGCAATTTGCAACTAACCAAAAATGTCTGATTTTACGCAATGGGTGGTTTAGTTTTCGCTGGTCTCAAATTCTAGAAATGGGAAGTATCGCGTCGGAAGCCCAAGTCCTAAAGGCACGACCAGTGGAAAAGTCTCCTACTGCACCCTTCGTGCCGCCTCCGGTAAAGGAAGTGATTCAGGCCATTCGAGAACACAGGCCGAATGTCGTATTCGCCCCGCATGTTGAAACATCATCCGGAATGATTCTCCCCGACGATTATATTGCGGCGGTGGGCAATGCAGTCGCCGAAGTTGGAGGCTTATTTGTATTGGACTGTATCGCTTCGGGAACCATTTGGGTCGATATGGAAAAATCCGGAGTGGACGTTCTCATTAGTGCGCCTCAAAAAGGATGGAGCGGCTCACCCGGTTGTGCCTTGGTCATGCTTAGCAAACGAGCGAAAACACAACTCGCTCAAACCACAAGCACTAGTTTCGCCTGCGACTTGCGCAAATGGTCCGATATCATGCAAGCCTACGAAAATGGTGGCCACGCCTATCACGCTACCATGCCAACAGATGCTCTTCGTGGCTTTAGAGACGTAATGAAGCAAGCTCAGGAGTATGGTTTCGAAAAGCTGCGCCATAATCAACAAGAACTTGGCGACAACATTAGACATCTTCTTTCAAGTCATGGGATCAAAAGTGTTGCAGCACAAGGTTTTGGGTCTCCGGGAGTGGTAGTGTGCTACACCGACGATCCGGCAATTAAATCAGGCCGTAAATTTGCAGAGTTGGGAATTCAGATTGCTGCCGGGGTTCCTCTCAAATGCAATGAACCCGACGATTTTCAAACATTTCGTTTGGGGCTTTTTGGACTAGATAAACTGCAGAATTTGGAACGTACCGTAGAGACGTTTGAGAGGGCTCTCGTAGAACTAGTTGGAAGGCCAACCTAGGGTTTCAGTGGTGCTAGCCTAGATTCGTTCTCCGGAGCCCTTCGCGAAATAGCTCGCTTAACAGGCACCGAATAAATATTTGCAGGCCCCTGAAATAAAATAATTGCCCATAATTGTATCCAGCTGCTTGCAAATAACTCAGCTTTATTCTGTTCATAAAGCACAGGTTGCGAACTTAGCTTACCTCCAAAAGACTCCATCCTTTCAAGCTAAAATACCATAACCGCTCTTTTCTATTCCACAAGCCAGCGGTTGAGACCCGGGGCAATCGAAGTTATGGTCTCTGACATGAAAATAATATTTGTGGTTGTGCTGCACCTAAGCGTTGGACAACTCCCGGAGGGGCAAGAAATCGAGAACCCTCCTATTTCAAACGAATTTTTCTTTTATTCTCCTGATAGTGATGAAGGGGCCCACCCTTTTCACACACCCGTATCTATCGCTCTTCAAGCGGGATTCGAGGAGTATTCTCATAAGCGACTCCACGACCTCGATTCGCAATTGGTCACCGGCATGAGAAATCTCCTCTACGGATTTACCAATCCACTGGCGACCTTAAAACACTATGGTTACAAGAATTTCTTCTTCCTCCAATTTGTGCCCTTCGGCGATAAAATAGTGGAAGGAGTTCCTTCTTGGCTCGCAAACTATAAATGGCACCTAATCGGAGGCGGCTTTAGAAACCGCCTCTTAACAGAGTACTATACCGCGAAAGGAAGTGAGTACCCCAAAACCTATGCCTGGCTTGCTATGTACGTCGGACATTGGCTCAATGAATCTATTCAAGCCATCGAAGCGACAAAAGGGTCTGCAGACGGCTTCGCCGATCTTATCTTTTTCGACTCTCTTGGTAAATTTCTATTCGCCAACGATTCCGTGGCACGCTTTTTCGCTCACACGCTACATCTCAGTGATTGGAGTTATCAAATGTCGTGGTCACCAATCACCAACACCCTTATAGATACCGGCCAAATGTACTGGATGCGATTACCGGTGTACGGCCCATTTAGTATTTCCCTACTCACCGGGCACTTGGTTAACACCTTGAATATCACACTATCTAATGAAGGCGGCCATCAATGGACTTTTGGTCTAGGTGGTCTTCCCGATAATTTTTTCCTCCATGAAAATAAAGATCTGCGCCCCGGCGCCCTCCACTGGTCTGCCGTTTTGGGATACTCCCGCAACGACAATCCCCTCGCACTATTTCTCTATTTGGAGAGAGCTACAACGAATCCCTTCTTTGCAAACGTTGAAGTGAACGACTCCCCTAACGCCACGAGCCGAGATCGACGATTCTCCCTCTACGCCTACCCCAAGTGGTTTAAAGTTTTTGGTGTCAAACTCGGTTTGCACATGCAATATCGCTCTGGCGTCTTTTATATGGGATTCACCAACAGCAATCCCCTACTGGGCCTTAGCGGGGCTATTAAAACCGAACTTTGAAAATCAATATCGGCTCTAGGGCGCATAAACTCCAAACAATCAAGATATTATCCTCGTGGATGAGTCTTTGACATTTTATGGTCCAACCATTAGGTTGCCTGCCCATTATGATAAACCAAAGTTCATCTCCAAGTAAGCTTGTTCGATTCTTTAGTGCTGTTGAGCGAATGGGGCAACGCCTACCCGACCCGCTCACCCTCTTCTTTATAATGGCAGGTTTAGTTGTATTGGTATCGGCTCTATTTGTAGGAACAAGCGCCGAAGTCGTTCAACGCACGGGCGACGTCGTAAATCTCGAAGTAAAGAGCCTTCTTACCTTCGCTGGTATTCGGTGGATGCTGCTTTCTGCGGTTGAAAACTTTATCGAATTTGCTCCACTTGGTCCCGTTCTCACTGTCATGATTGGTATCGGTGTCGCCGAGCGAACAGGACTTATTTCCATGGGGCTTCGGGTACTTGTTACCAAAGTTCCAGACCAACTTCTCACCGCCACCGTTGTCTTCGCCGGGGTCATGAGCTCCATGGCGGCCGACGCGGGCTACGTGGTGCTCACTCCACTTGGCGCATTGCTCTTCGCCAGTGTAAAAAGACACCCTTTAGCAGGGCTAGCAGCAGCATACGCAGGGGTTTCCGGAGGTTTCAGTGCAAACCTTTTAATTACGGGCCTTGATCCGATGCTTTCTGCACTGACGCAACAAGCAGCTCAAAGTCTCGACCCAAGCTATAGTGTCAATCCCGCGTGCAATTATTATTTTATGGTAGCATCGACTTTTATGATTACCATTATCGGAACGCTAGTGACCACCCGAATTGTGGAACCGATGCTGGGTACCTGGGATCCGTCCCTCGGTGATGGCACAAACGACACCGAAGTAAACGAGCCCGGCGCAAACGAAGGTCGTGCCTTTGGTATTGCCATGGGGACTGGATTCTTCCTGGCCGTTGGCATTTTGCTTTTGGGGGTCATCCCCGGTGCTCCTTTACACGACAAAATCCCCGATGGAGCGCCGGCTGTCAATTCGCTGCAATCGTTCTTTTCGGCTATTGAGATACTCGTAACCATCGGCTTTATTATTCCTGGGATCATCTATGGCGTTCTTACCAAGTCCATTAAGTCAGACAAAGATCTAGCCAAAATGATGAGTGACACCATGGCATCCATGGGGGCCTATGTCGTCCTTGCTTTTGTTGCCGGGCAGTTCGTCGCCTACTTCAATTGGACGAACCTCGGCGCTATTACGGCGGTTAAGGGTGCGGGATTTCTTGAATCAGTTGGCCTTAAGGGCGGTCTTTTGATGATTGCCTTTTTATTTGTAGCGTCTCTTATGAATTTCTTGGTGGGCTCCGCATCGGCCAAGTGGGCATTTATGGCTCCCATTTTTGTACCGATGCTCATGCAAATGGGTTTGAGTCCCGAAGCAACCCAAGCTGCCTACCGAGTCGGTGATTCCATTACCAATATAATATCGCCCCTCATGCCTTATTTGCCTATCATTATTGTATTTGCTCAAAAGTACGACCGCAAAGCAGGTATTGGAACAATCTTGGCGGCAATGCTCCCTTATTCCATCGCTTATCTCATTGCATGGACCATCATGTTGCTAGTTTGGGTTTACGCCAATATTCCTCTAGGTCCAGGTGCCAGTGCATTCTATTAAAACTAGAGCTTCATCAAAACTAACGAATATGGTCTTCCATTCTGTGACAAGCCTCCTTAATCCATAGGCAACAGCGACTCGCCGGCTCCAAAATCAAACCCTTCCAATCAACTGGCAGCCCCTCACCATTAACTTGTTGGCTTCAAGATAAAATAGGTTCTACTATAGTTTAAAGGGGTAATTGGAATGTCACTCAGCCGAAGAAAGCGGAGCGGGCATAGCAAGGAGGCTAGGCGTGAAAAAGACTCTTGAATCGAACCTTTTCGCTCTAACTACGGTAATCATGGTTCTATTGCCTTTCACTTCTCAAGCGCAAGATAACGGTGAAATATTGATACATATTGATGCACCTCTGTGCAGTAAGTCCAAAGGCACCAAAGGCCGGACCATATTTAGCACCCGAATGAATACGGCGACCAAGCATGTTTTTTGTGTCCTCTACAACGACTTTATGAATCAGGATACAATTATCAATCAAAAACCTGGTTGCAATATCGATTTTATGACCCAATGTGCTGATGTCATCAGAGAAAGAAAATCACAGAAAAGCCAGAGTAAAAAAAAAACCATTAGTGAGCAAGTCAGCCGGCTGGCGAAACACTTTGTTATTCCCGTCCCCGAAGACTTAATAATCAACCTCTATTGTCATTCAGCAGATGGAGTGTGCAGTAGCCGCGGTAAAGGACCGCGTTATCAGGGTTCTCGTATTTATATTGATGTTGAAGATGCTCAACAAGATCATGCAAAATTTGTATCTTGGTACGGCGATAGAAGAATCGCCGATGAGAAGTTGATAAGCCATGTGGAAGCCGGTCTCTTACATGAATTCGCTCATGCACTCTTTGAAATAGGTGAAGTAGGATCATTGGGATGGGAAGAAGATGCGGCTGATACCTTTGCTTTGATTACAGGTTTGCAATTGGCCGTTGGTAATGAAGGTTACGAGGCCAAGTCTATTGAAATCATGGAGGCGATTGATAACTTTAAAAATTCGACCATACATAACGCTCATAGGCATGGCTATTACGACCAAAGAGAATTATTGGACGAACACAGTCTACCCTTGCAACGGTACTACAATAGTGCATGCCTTCTTTATGGATTCCACAAAAGAGATACCTTCATGCGACTATTTACTTCTCATAAATTACGACATGTCGATCCTCATTTCTACGACTATAGAAAAATGTTTATGAATCGGAAAAACTTCAAACACATGCACCGCTCCTGCAGGGAGCGTTTCAAATTCGCCTTGAAAGGATGGGGACTATTGGTCAAGCATTTCAAGCCAGTCCCCGACAAATGGCTTTCTACAGACGAACTAGAAGCATTTGGAAATGAAAGAGGCCCGCCATAAGAACTAGACACTCTCTTTTGCCCAGTTATTCCGATAATGTACCTACCCGCCTAGAGCACAGAAGTGTCTTCCTACAATAATCAAAGATTACTTTTTGAGGTATTAGAAAGAACTTCAATAAAACCCTTAATTGCCCTAAACCGAAGAGGACCATCTTTCTCGCCACAAAACTGTACTAGAACGCTATCAAAGTCCGTCGAAAGAGCACCCGAACAACATTGTTTCTCCAACATAAGAACAATCTTTGCAGGCTCAGGCTCAACCATAAAGTTATTCTCGTGCATCAAAAGAGCCAACGCAGCTTCTACAACTTTAGCTTGACGAAGATCACGAGAGCGCATAACCCCAACAGCCTTTTCGAGTTCCTGCACCCATGCTAGGCGCCGGTTAGACTCCAAATTAACATCCTCACAAGAAGGCTCCTTGTAGTCTCGTTGGTACGGCAAACGGATATGCCCGAAACTCTGGTCCCTTTTTACCGCCATGGTTTGAGCATGACTTATATCATGAAGAAAAAAATCTAATGCAGAACGCCCCGTAAAACCGTCGTAGTCACAGAACGAATTAAGGGCCAGCCCTAAGGGATAAAGCGGAGTAAAACTCAACCCCAGCATCCAATCGCAAGCAAAATAACCATCAACCGGCCACAAGACGATATTCGGGTTCTTAACCAATTTGTCGACTCGGTAATGGGCTACCGTAAGGCCATCCGGTTGGCGTTTCGCTTCAAATTCACCGGGGTGGCTCTTATTGGACAAGAAAACTAAAACATCCACGATAGCCATCCACGTGTCTCGGTACGGGTAGTCTAATTCAACCAACTCAAGAATATTCTCCCGTAACTTAAGGACCTGTGACCTTTCATCATCATCCAGAGGCGCAAGGAGAGGATCTGCCCGGTTAGCTGGATTCTTTCCACTCATAAAAATAGGAAATGGGTTCTTTCCAACCAGAACTCCCGCCAGAAGCTGCTCCATTCGTTCTAGATAAGGGGCGAGCATTGGAAAACTGAAGTTCTCGCCTTGACGTTGATGCTCAGCTCTAAGGCCCTCCAGACGCGGTCCTCGGTTCTCCAACAACTGCCTATCTTGCAACTTAATTCTAGTAGCAAGCTCTCCGGGCGAAGGAGTTAAAGACATCGATAAAGATTCAACCTCCGCCGATGTTCCAAGGCCCCTATTCAGATCGTGAGGCGGACGAAGTGCGCCTATGAGCGACGACGACGCCCCCCCGAGACAAATGTTCCCAGTCGGAAGGCCATCGCGCCTAGGCGCAGGTCCTAGGGGGACAAGAGAGCGCTCCGCAACGGGCGGTTTTACCTGTGATTCCATAGGCGAGGAATTCAAAGCCAGTGTGTGAGCCGATGAGATGGACGTCATTGAAAACTCTTTTGGTAAGACCACTTCGCCGCCAAAGGAAAAGAAGGTCAGTGAAATAATGACTTGTAGTATCGGTCGCTCTTGCTTGCAGTTGCTCTAAAGCCGATATCTTCTCGAATTCATTGACGATGACAAAAATTATCAAGCACTAGGAAAGAGCTCTCGAACGAGCCTTAATACTCAGGTCCCACTCGGCTGACTGCAACGCTCCGAGTTTCCAAACACAAAGAGAAAAGCATCAAGCTCATCAATAAGGATACATAAATGAGGCCTCCTCATACTGGCCCCGGATTCAATCAACGTCCCATCCCGTTCCCTCAATCTATCACGACAACCCTTCCGCTCGCAGTTCGACCAAAGGTTTCCGGATGATACATTTCTTCCGCTTTTGCCGGTGGGACTACAAACCTCCCCGGAGTTGTCGCTCGAGCATAGTAAGTGTAGGTATGAACCCCTCCCCACAACAAACTCGCAAAAGCCTCTATTCGATCGTCCCTCATATTTTGGTGCTCGTACCACGGGCGATTCCACCACCACCGACTGCCGCGGCCATTGCCGGATATTGGGTTCTGTGGAACCTCTCCCGTCACACTTAAAGCAGGATTCAAAATCTCTAGGCCCGCCGGAAGTGGATCAACCACAGCGACATGATAGCGCCGGGTTGGAGCCAAAATGGTAAGCCGAATTTTTACCCTTGCCCCAGCCTTAATTTGCCAAGAACCGTTGGGCATGCGTTGAACATCCTCTGATTGGTCTACGCCTTCGTAAACTCGTTCAACAACGAAACCCTGATTTAGAGCCTCCAATGAAAGGTCTTTTGACGCATAACGCATCCCCACTCGGTAATACATACGACCCTTTCCCTCTTTTTGCAGAATCAAGTCCTGGGATTGCTCCAACTCCGTGAGGTAGTCCATCGGCACATCGATCCGATGACGCTCGGTTGTTCTTCCTTTGTAGCGCCGTTGTCCCATAAAAGTCTCTCCCAACCACGCTCTAGCGACAAAGTCCGGTGTTGTTTTTTCGTATTTTCCGAAATACTTATCCAACGCTAACAAAACAAAAGCATTGTCCTGCGTGTTGCTCCAACGCCCTCGCTTGCGATGGGCGAGCAATCCACTAACAAGCTTTGGAATCAAATCCGACGTGGGCTGATCGTCAATTAAAGCGTCGAGTACGATACCATCAGCTCTGCGGTCTGAATGCATCACCACATAGTCCCCATCACTCACCTTCGTCACGAAATGAGCTCCCGCCGCGGTTTGGGTAACGCGATTACTCAAATACCGGCGAATTTGCTTCACTTCGCTTTGCGATGCTTCATCGCCCGTTAACACATGCAGAAGCCACCCCACAGCTTCAAATGGAAGTTTGTCCAAGCCTCCCTTCGTTGCAATCAAATTCCGCGCCTTGCTCCTATCTGATTCGCCCATCAATTTTCGCAAATACAAAGCATAGGCAACAACCAAGCTCTTAGACTTCTCGCTGTACCAATTCGGAATATGTCGTTCGATCTGGCGAAGGTAATAACGATTCGAGCTGTCGAGACGATTTTTTGAAACAGAATAACCCTTTTGCTTAGCGCGCAACAAAGCATGAATCGCATGAAGACTCACAAAAGGCCACGAAGACTGGCCTCGCCGCCACAGGCCAAATCCACCGTCGCCGTTCTGTCGAGAGAATAGCTCTTCGATATCCTTGTTCATGGAGCTGTTAATCACCTCTGCAGACGGTATGCCTTGAGCACCAAAGGCCTCTAAAACATCTCGCAGGGCCGCAACTGCAATCATTCGTGAAGCTATCTGTTCCGCACAAGAGTATCGATAATCGTAAAGATAAAGAAACGCGTCCGTTAAAGCCTGAAGCGCCGTCGATGATGTCGTAACTTCAAGGCCTCCGAATTGCTTCCAAACCTGGGTTGGAGATTTCACGGACTGTACAATCGCTCCCTCATCAATAACTCCGTAAGTGGCAAACGCTTCGCTGGTAGCCGGAGTCCACACCGGTAAACTCACTTCGGCAGCATCTGAAAAATCACCAGACACCGCGGCAACCTGCAGCCGCGCCACACCCGCTTTATCGGTAGCGGCCTCAAAGCGAACCTCTACTCGATCATTAGCGGGCACACTGACTTGTACCCCTTTATTGCCAGTGAGCGGCAAATTGGTCCCTCGCGCCGCTATTTTAATAGCCATGGCGTTATCGGTTTGATTTTGAACAATCACCGGCACTTCAACCTGGTCTCCAAAATTGAGAAACCGAGGTGGACTGGGACGC
>CAXGXL010000006.1:0-19133 GCA_964013555.1 uncultured bacterium | reverse complement strand
CATTCCCGAACAAGTAAGTTGCCTTGTTGGGCTCTTAGATATTCTTGAAACTCGCCTTAACCTTGCCCCGAAGACACTCAAGGTTGAACTGATGATTGAAGTGACCCAAACGATCTTCGACTCACAGGGACGCTCGAATATCCCCTTACTTATCGAGCAATGCGACGGACGTTGTTTTTCTGCGCATTTTGGAACCTACGACTACACAGCTTCATGTGCGGTAACCGCCGCCTACCAAACCATGGATCATAGTGCCTGTGACTTTGCCAAGCACATGATGCTAAATACCCTTAGCGGTACGGGTGTTTTTGTTTCCGATGGTGCAACAAATATCATGCCAGTGGGCCCCCACCGCTTACCAAATGCCGGAGAACTAAACGAAGCACTCCAAAACGAAAATAGACAAGCCATTCACCATGCCTGGAAAACTTCATACGACCACATACGGCACTCTCTACAAGGAGGGTTCTATCAAGGATGGGACCTGCATCCCGCGCAACTTCCTATTCGCTACGCCGCTTGTTACGCCTTCTTTCTTGAAGGCTTTGACGCAGCAGCACAGAGACTTCGTAACTTCATCGAAAAGGCAGCACAAGCAACCCTCGTGGGAGACGTCTTCGATGACGCTGCTACCGGGCAGGGGCTGCTAAACTATTTCTTGCGGGCACTCAATTGCGGCGCCATCTCCATCGAAGAAATGAAAGCCATTGGCTTAACCAAAGAAGAAATTCAAATTCGCTCCTTCGGGAAAATTCTGGACGCGCGGCGAACGCGCCTCAATAGCTAGCCTTGTTGGACTAACGCCCCCTAGTCTAACTTAAGTGTCTTTTTTTGCCGCCCCCTTTAAAGCTACGAGCCCGCGAGGCCCCAACCACTTAACCTCGCTCAAGGCCCGAATCGAAGCATAAGGTCTTTGTTCAACGATGGTCTCAGCCGCTCTTCGATCAATGAGCCGGTCTAACTGGTCCACACTCCACTCGTTTACAAGGGTCAAAACACTGTGCGACTCCGAAACCGTAAACGAAACCCCATCATACACTCCCAGCAGAGGTTCATTTTCGTCAATCCAGCCATTATTGATCGCGTACTCCTTGAGCAAACCAAGAGCTTTTGGACCAACCCACTCGATGGAATCAACCTCATTAATACTATCGAAAGGGTCATCATCCGTTGTGCCAAAAACACCATCAGCCCCATTACGATGGTTGATGAGACCTTCGGCAACCCTGCGATCGAGTTCAACCACACTGTCTAAAAGAGCCACCGTCGTCGAAGGATGATTCAAAAAAAACAAGAGACCTTCAACCAATGCACCACGCTGGTCAAAATGCCGGGACTCTAACTCTTCGCCAACAAAACCCTGCACAGATTCGGTCGGCTCTTTTCCACAGGCGCTGCATGCTAACAACAAGAGACAAAAAATTGATAGTCTGCTCTTATGGCACCAATCCATAGATAACTCCGCAATACACCACTGCCTTTCGACAGTTCTTTTATTGATATCAGGGCGGGGTTGGCGTCGCCGACGACAATGGGTCGGCACATTTTACGTAACTCTAGCGAGCACGGGACTTGAACCACCAACCGTTGGGCTGGTTCATTTCACACGCCTGTGTTGAGGATGCCTATACGTAGGTTCCTAATTGCCGTCAATTAATTTGCACAAATTTAAGACATTTTCGACAAAGTTGGTTGAGTTTAGGTAAAACTCTAGAAGACAGCCCTAATACTTCTTTCGAATCTCCATAGGACCAAGAGCGCTCAACCAGACTAGTTAAACCCCAGCCCTAAATACCTGCTCCGCCCCACAGGAGCGAAGTGCACACATCCTCCCCTCTCGTCCTATGTCATCCAATATCCCCAACGTGCGCACTCACACCCAACATTTGTGTAGAATTGCACAAAACGTAATACAAAAATGTAGAAGTTTCGATGCTCTGATGTGCATCAAACAAGCGTTGGCTCCAGATAAGTTAGGGGTCTATTGGGAATAGCGAGAGGTGCTAGAGAGTTGGCATAACATTAGCTAGTACAATTTGTAGGAATCAACCATCGTAGGACACAACCATGGTAGCCAACATCAAAAGATTGACCGTCGTTTCCGCCGCATCGGCATTGGTTTTGTTTGAAGTTCTCATGGAGCTCTTAGAAACGCTCCCCAAGGGTACCAACGAAAATAGTTATCTGATCGAAAAATAGATTCAGAAGAATACTTCCCACAAAGTGGCTTCAACGGCTCCAGCAAACGGTTGCCCCTTCACAATTCAAATCAAACAAACGAAATTCGGGGACCTAAAAGGAAGGCGGCTTGTCTTGGGTGCCCTTTAGGGCAGAGAGAAAAGTACCTATAATCGCAGCAGATTCGTCACTAGCTTCCAAGTGTGCTGCATGACCTGCGGCCGCTACCACCCGCATTTCGCCCCGAGGCAGACCGCAGCTAAGCTCATGAGCGATTCGACAGTATTTAATGTCCTTTTCACCGCTCACTACCAAGGTGGGCATGTGAATTTCCCCCAAACGATTCCATACCGATTCTATGGTGCCGGGACCTACCGTTCGAAGCGCCGAGGCTAACCCCCCTGACGTCAATCGCTGCTTTCTCTCTTGAATAGCCTCGCCATAAGGCGACGGGATCGAAGCCTGAGTAGCAATAATCGGCGTCTCTCTCCAGCGCCGACGAAATGCCGCAACGCCATTGTGCTCGATCCAAGAGGCCAAATCTTCATCACTCGCCCGGCGCTGCTGCCGGTCCAATTCATCTTCAATTCCCGCAGTACCACCAATAAGAATAAGAGCTTGGACCCGCTCGGGATACATTAAGGCGAAATGAAGAGCTAAACGAGCCCCCAGGGAATAGCCGATTACTGTCACCTCCCCCTCGATGGTAGCATTCGCAAAATCTCCAAGACCGACAATCCAGCCCGGAGCATTGCGATACTTGGCCTTCAATTCCGACCCGTGCCCCGGTAAATTGGGTGCGACGAAACGACAATCGCCTTGCCAGCGAGAAAGCAATATATCAAAATCGCACGCCGCCCCGGTAAATCCGTGAAAGCCCAATAGGGTTTGCTTAGGTCTGTTACCAAGGGAGAATTCTGCGCCAGTCCAATGACCGGTCTCGAGATCCAAGTTGAGAGGCGTCATTGAAGTAACCACTATCATTGAACAAGAGCCTTGGGAATGGAACCGTTGCGCTTAAAAGCCTGAGTCGGTATCAAGCAGTTTGGAAATTCATCAAAGAAATGAGCACGGCATGCCCAACGTTGAACTAACGCCCCAAAAAAACGTATCCGCTTTTAGGAAAATTGCCTTTGGAACCTGGCAGGACGCCTACGACCCAAGTATCTACGGTAGCATGCGCATCCGCATGGATAATGCGATGGCGTACCTTCACAAATTCCGCGAAAAAACAGGCCGCAAATTGACGATTACTCATCTCACTACCAAAGCGCTCGCGCTGGCCCTAGCCGAGTGCTCGGAAGCCAATGCAGTCTTGAGATGGAACAACCTCTACCTTCGCAAATCAATCGATATTTCAGTTTTGGTGGTTATCGAAGACAAGGGCCAAATCGACCTCTCCGCAACGAAAATTGAAAACGCCGACAAAAAGTCTCTCGTTGAGATCATTGATGAAATTAATGCCAGCGCCACCAAAATTAGAAATAAACAAGATGAAACCCTCGAACAAACTCGGCAGACCATGCGGCTAGTGCCCGCCATCCTTATGAATTGGTTATTAAAGATAATCGCCTTCTTAAGCTATACTCTCAATCTCAATTTACGCTGGGCTGGCATCCCCAAGGACGCCTTCGGAAGCGCAGTTGTAACCAGTATTGGTTCCCTAGGATTGGATATCGGGGATGTACCTCTAGTTCCCTACTCCCGGGTTCCCATTTTTATCGCACCGGGCGAAGTAACCGATGAACCGGTAGTGGAAAACGGGAAAATTGTCCCAGGTAAAATGCTAACAATGAGCGCTACCTTAGACCATCGTATTGTCGATGGAAAACACGCCTCAATTATGTCAAAAGTGCTTCGAGCAGTTTTTGACGAACCTGAAAAATACCTCGATCCTATAGATTAAGCTCAACACGACAAAGGACATTCTATGAGCGACTACAAAAGCATACAATGGCGCGCAGGCCTGGTTCGCATACTCGATCAACGCCAATTGCCCTTGACCACAACTTACATCGACTACACAGACTATCGGGAAGTAGCTAATGCTATTCAAACCATGGTCATCCGGGGCGCACCGGCCATTGGAGCAGCTGCCGCCTATGGAATTGCATTGGCCGCTTTTCATTCCGAGGCCGAAACAGTCGCCGAACTCCAACAAACCGTTGCCAACGCGGCCAAAGTGCTCAGGGAATCTCGCCCCACCGCCGTCAACCTATTTTGGGCCATCGAGCGGATGGAACGCGTATTATTGACCCCTACTTTTCCCGATAGCGAATCCCTTCAACAGGCTGCGTTAACAGAAGCCCACCTTATCGCTGAGCAAGATATCCAAACGAACAAGAGCATCGGCCAAAACGCTCTACCCCTAATCCCCAATCGAGCAAGAGTTATTCACCATTGCAACACAGGTAGTCTAGCCACTGTCGATTATGGAACGGCCTTAGGCGTACTCCGGGCCGCACACGAAGCCGGCAAACAATTGGACGTTTATGTCGATGAAACACGCCCCCGCCTCCAGGGAGCTCGACTGACTTCCTGGGAACTAAAAAATTTAGGCATCCCCCACACGGTTATCGTCGACGGTGCCTCGGGACACATTATGAAAAATCTCGGTGTCGATTTTTGCGTTGTCGGTTGCGACCGTGTTGCAGCCAACGGCGACACTGCCAACAAAATAGGCACCTACAATTTGGCAATAGTAGCCAAAGCTCACAATGTACCGTTTTATGTGGCCGCTCCGACTAGCACTATCGATAGAAATCTCCCCGCCGGAGACGAAATTCAAATCGAAGAACGCAGCCCGGATGAAGTCACCCACATTGGCCAGACGCAAATTACTCCGGACCAGGTATCTATCTCCAATCCAGCTTTTGACGTAACCCCCGCCGAATATATAACGGCAATCATTACAGAGTACGGTATCGCTTATCCCCCCTTCAAAGAGAGTTTAGCAGTTATCACACAAACCCGATAAGCCACCATCCTCCATCGCGAGATGGCCTGGGTTTCTTGATATGCTGCCTTTATGCCTCAGGACTGAGGTCGTCTCATACGGGAAAAAGAATAAATCACTGCGGGCTTGGTAAGCGTAGATTAGGCGTTCACCCGACTCGATTGGGGGGAGGGGGACTGAGCCGGGTAAGCGCCTAAATAGCATTCTATCCTATTCTATTATTTTTCGTGATTGGACTATTGCTTAAATTATGGGCCCTACCCTTTTCGATTGGGGGGAGGGGGGACTGAAAAAGGCAGGACCCACAAATTTTTTTAAGGCACCCACCCGACTCGATTGGGGGGAGGGGGGACTGAGTCAAATAGGCACCCTAAAGTTTACGTTTTCTATCTCGGGACCCACCCCTTCGATTGGGGGGAGGGGGGGACTGAAGAAGCAGGCCCCGAGAAAATTCGATTATCAAAACGTGGTGCCCGCCCGCGCCGATTGGGGGGGAGGGGGATTCGACGCAGACGAACACCTCGCTCTATGCTCGATGGTCCATGTCAAAACTCTAACCATCGAGGCAGCTAACGCTGCAATCATTCTATCTTTAGTAACTCCGCTCCTGAGTCCCAGGAAACAAACCATGCTATAATCGAATCGAGTAAAAAGCTGACCATCAACAAAAACATCCTCTAGATATTCTGCGCGTCCTTGCTTCAAACTTCCTTTCGATTTTTCCTGCTACTCAGCGGGTTACATATCATTGATAAGCACGGAGTGTGCCAACTTCATCTTTTGCACGAAGCTCTTTGTACTGTACTGAAACATTTGCACTTTCTCTATGCCCACCCAAAACGTCCCCAACCGCCTCTGCTAAACTCATCAATTTCGGCGGATTGCCGGAAAAAGTGGCGACCGCCATTTTGGTCCTTCCAAAATAACGGCGGCGTACAAAAGTCTGGCGGCCGCTATTTTTCTAACTCTTACTAAACTTAGAAATAGCCTTAAGGTAACCTAACGCAGGCTCCTCAGCCCTCGAAAAACAAAGACTGTCGTCACCAACCTTCTTAGGAAGAAAGTTGACTATGGGCCTGCTCAAATGCAGCAAGCGCTTTCGGAAACGAATCCCGCGCTTCGCTAACGTGACCATCCGCGGAGGCAGACCAGACTCGGTTCAACATTCGTTCGCCGAAAGCCATCGTGCAAAGCACATCTGCTCCACGTTCCATCCCGTGTTTCACTACAATTGAATTTCGATCCTCGGCAAAGGGCAGAATATAAGTCTCTATCAGTGAATCCGCTCGCTCATTGATGGCGGCAGCATCTAGAGAATCAATTTCTGATGCGAATTTTCGGGCAGGCTCAAGCAACTGCTCCAAAACCTGCACCGCATCTTTGGTATCTGCTAAATCAACCGCTGGAGTTTCATCAGACGCTAGAGGCTCTTGTGCTCTCATGCCTTTGCGCCAAATAATCAACCCCACGATGGTTATAACGCACCCCGTGAAAAAGAGCCCAAGAGTATCCGGCCACTTATTTCCGTCTATCGGTAATTTAGCGGCCCCCGAAATGGCAACGGCAATGCCGACCACAAAAGTCAAAAAACCAGCTCGGCTCATCTTATGCTCCTCCCGACATTGAACTAATCATCTTGATTACCGCATCTCCCATCCCGGTGAGTGCTTCTCCGACGATGAGTCCCGCAGCAAAGGGCACGAGTTTGTGCTCGCAAAAGGCCAAGCCCTTTTTCTTCTGAATGAACATCTGAATAATGCAGCCAATTCCATAACCTAGAGTTATCGAAAACGGCAGATACATAGCTAGGCCCACCAGGACTCCAAGACCTGCCATTGGAGCCGCTCCCAACATCGCCCCGACCGTCGCGCCCATTGCGTATTTATCAATAGGAACGTTCCCACTTTTGACGGCATCAATAATCCCCATCAATGCACCTGCTTGGGGCGCAGGAAGATCGCTCCCGGGTCCGAAGCCCCCCTGGCCTCCCGGTCCGGTTGTCCAAAGGGCATAAATGGCTCCCAATGCAAGCAATGCACCGATCCAAGTAACTCCAAATTGAACGATCTGTTGCTTAACCGGCCGAGCGCCTAGCATAAAGCCAGTCTTAAGATCTTGCATCATGTCAGCGCCTTGCCCAATTGCCACACAAACCGCAACGCCGACAACCATCGCGGCAGCAACATTGCCGTTGAGCAAAAACATCATCAAGGTTACCGAAATCAATGCCATTCCCGACATCGGTGAAATGTCAGTCATACCGGTTGCTTGAGCAACAATAAGGGCCGCAAGAGCAAGCCATAAAGTACCGACGACCGCGGAAGCCGCAGCTTGCACAACCGACACACCCTCCGTCATCACGCTGGCAACAAAAAATAAAACCACCGCTGCAATCGTTCCAGCAATAATCGTTTTTAAGGACAATTCATCGCCACCAACCTGCACCCCGCCAGACTTTGCAGACTTAGCTGCACCAGCGAGTGATCTAAAAGCGCTCTTAATCGCAGGAAAAGCGGTCACAACCCCCATCAAAGCGCCGCCGACTAAGGTGCCTATTCCCAAGGGGCGCAGCATCTTGCCATAAACGAAATCAACTTGCTCCATTCCTACAATATCTGGCGCAAGCCAACCTGATTGGACGGCAACAGGTGAAATGACCCACCAAGCCAGCATTCCCCCCGCAAGAAAGGGCAACCCGCCCCGTCCCGCCAAGAGACCAGCGGCAACGTTCATCAGGGAAAGATAAATCACCGGCGCAACATAGTCAGGAATGACTCCAAAGCTAATATTGAGCTCTTCATGCTCAAGTAGGCCCGGACTATCAAGCCAACCTTGAATCATCACTACCTTCCAGGCAGCGCTGATCAGCACTCCCAGGCCAAGAAGCTTCGCCTTATCGAGTCCGGAGCTTCCAGACCGAATGATAGTGGTAACAGCTACACCAGAAGGAAAACGCAGCCGATCTAAGTCGATCATTTGCTTCCGAAGAGGAATAATAACAACGACCCCTAAGACCGCACCAGCAATCCCAGCCAATATAAACGGTAAAACTTCAAATTCTAAACCAGGTAGACCATCGGCTCTCCATTTGGCATCGAGCAAAAAGAGCGCGGGCAAAGTAAACACAATGCCTGTTCCCGCGGTATTGATTCCAGAGGCAATCGTCTGATTGATGTTATTTTCAACACTGGTCCCCTTCTTCAAAACGCCCCGCAGTAAAGCGTAGCCCATAATCGAGGCGACTGTAGAACCTCCAATGGAAAACCCCAGCTTCAAAGCCGCATAACAAAAAGAGAGATTTAAGATTATGCCCTGAAAAATCCCCAGGACCACTGCTGCGACAGTCAACTCTCGATACGGTTCAACTACCGCATTCGCAATCTTGTTCGGTTGAAGCCTCTCGTCTCTCAGACCCACACTTGACATCCGTGCCTCCTAATTCAGGCCGGCGCAATAGCAGAACAGACTCGCAAATGAAATGGTTATAGGAGTTTATCTCGTGCTTGTGGCGAGAGTTTTTGAGTCAAAAGCAACCAAAAGAGCCCGCACCAAGACCGAGTAGTTCAAAAGTGCGGGCCCCCCACTGCCAATTTAGCCCAAATGTGCCAGACGATGATTACTCCGCATCAAGTATGCCAACCTAGCCCCCTCCCTTGAAAACCTTGCCCAATGCGGCTTTGAGCACAACCGCCAAAGTGCTCTTCCTTCAAGCACCTCCAAAGATCTCCGTTTCGGTCGCCCGGTGAACTCTCCCTTAGAGGTGGCTAAAACCCCGCCAACAAAAGAGAAAACGGCCATCAGCAGTCCTGAAACATGTAAAAAGTCCTGCAATTATGTAGACCAAAGTGCCAATAGCACTCATTTGTCGCGTTACGACTCGGGCAGGTTTCGATTGCGACCATCATCGATTGATTGACCGATAAATTTAAGTACAATGCCCTGATGAATCAGCGAATTCTCATAGCAGGTTGCGGCGACATAGGCTCCCGACTCGGCCAAATACTAGCCCAAAATAACCACGACGTTTGGGCCCTGCGCCGCCACACCGATCTGCTTCCCCCTGAGTTTCACCCTATCGGTTCTGACCTCTCGAAGCCCATCGCAGCCGAGCTTCTCCCCAAAAACCTCTCTGCAGTGTATTTCACCGCAGCAGCTACCGAACGCAGCAATGCGAACTACAAACAAACCTATGTAGACGGGGTCACGCACCTTATTTCCGCTCTACGCAACCAGCCTCAAATCCGCCGGTTTATATTCATTTCAAGCACGAGCGTCTACGGAGAGCAAGATGGACGCTGGGTTGATGAACAAGCCCCTACTCACCCGAGCCACTTTACCGGGAAGCGCATGTTGGAAGCCGAAAATCAAGTCCATCTCAGCCCATGGGAATCTTGCTGCGTGCGATTTGGAGGAATCTACGGGCCAGGTCGCAGCCGACTTTTGGAGAGAGCCTACTGTGGGCAAGCAAAACTCAAGGATACCCAAAGTGCTCCTTATTACACCAACCGGATCCATCAGGATGACTGCGCGGGCATTCTGGCCCACCTACTCGATACCCCCGTTCTACCGCCCCTTGTCAACGGGGTCGACGACACCCCTGCTCCCTACAACACCGTCATGCAATGGCTCGCAAACGAACTTGGAACGACTTTAACTACCGAATCTGGCTCGAGTTCCAAATCAGCTAATAAAAGATGTAACAACGACAAACTCAAGGAACTCGGTTACTCTTTGCTATTTCCTTCATTCCAGGACGGCTACCGGCCCATGATTGATTCACTGCTCAACGAATCCAGCGACCAACCCGCCGAACTATAAAAAGAGATTGAATGCTTGAAGTCCCCAATGGTAAACCCTACCCGAAACTTTGATGATGCTCACCAGACGGCATCTGGGACAACCTCCCCACCAGAAAGAGAGCGCACCCATGGCTGGTTTTGAGGCATCACTAGAAAATCCATTTCCGCCTGCTACCCCGGAAGAATGGCAAGGCCTTGCTCTAAAGGGCCTTAAAGGAGCGCCCTTCGAAAAGCTCATCTCCCAAACTCCAGAGGGTATTTCCCTAAACCCCCTTTATTTCAAAGGTGCCCAAACCCAAATGGACACGGCCGGATTTCCGGGTTTCGCCCCTTTCACACGGGGAGACCAGCTCTTGGGAAACGCAGCCTCCGGTTGGGAAATTCATCAAAAAACATCCAGCCAAAGAGTCAACGCGCTTTGCGATGAAATTCAAGCCGGACTGCAGCGAGGCGTTCAAGGATTCTGGCTTGACTTCACTCAAAATCATTGGACCCGCAAAAACGTCAACCTCGTTCTGGATACACTCGCCAGCCAAAGCCCGTCCATTAGCATTGAATCCAATGGCTCTCCCCTCGTCTCCGCGGCACTTCTAGCGAACTCCAGCCAAATTGTATGGAAAGGATCCGTCAGCGCCGATCCTATCGCTCACCTTGCTAAGGCAGGGTCCCTGCCTCGCTCAGTGGATTCAGCTATGGATGAGGTAGCTTGTGTCCACCAATGGTGCGCCGCAAATCAACCGAATCTTAGAACCGTTCGAGTCTCGACGCTGCCCCACCATCAAGCCGGGGCTACTAAAGTTCAAGAATTGGCCATCGCACTTTCGACCGGCGTCTATTACCTCCGAGAACTGACGAAGCGAGGAGTTGAACTCAATAGCGTCATTGACAAAATTGGGTTTCAATTCTCCATCGGGCGCAACACTTTCATGGAAGTTGCCAAACTACGGGCCGCAAGGCTTTTGTGGGGTAAAATTGTTCAAGAGTGCAAATGCACCAACCAAAAAGGAATGTGGATTCATGCAGTGACGTCGGCAGCAACCCTCACCAAAAGAGATCCATGGGTCAATATTCTCCGCGCTACAGCGGGAACCTTTGCCGCAGCTCTCGGCGGAGCGAATCAAATTACCACCCTCGCCTTCGATGAAGCTATTGGACTCCCAAACGAGTTTAGCCAAAGGATTGCCTCGCATACTCAAGTAATCCTGGCTGAAGAATCCCACTTAGGCTCGGTTATCGATCCTGCAGGAGGCAGTTGGTATATAGAAACCCTGACCAACGAGCTCGCTTCTAAGGCCTGGAGAGAGTTTCAACGTATCGAGCAAAGTGGGGGAATCATTCAAGTCTTAGAAAAAGGAAGCCTTCAGAAAGAAATCTCCTCCGAATGGGACAAAAGTCGAAAGGCTGTAGAGTTCCGACAAGCCCCCATAACAGGAGTCAGCGAATTTCCCAACCTTGCCGAACAGGCACTAGAAAAAGACCCCGTTTTGGTTGATACAACTGCTCCCGAAGTAGCCCCCCTCCCCGACAACCTCTTTGAAAGCCTCCGAAATGGCTCGAGTGATACCGTAGAGCTCTTGAGCGAGTCCTGGGGAGAGACAACTTCGGTGGCATCCATTCAGGTCAGCCTGCACAAAACGGCAGCGCAAGCGAGCGTAGTCCCACTTCAGTTGCACTCCCTGGCGGAGCCCTTTGAATCACTTCGGGATCAGAGTGATGCCTTTCTAGCCAAGAACGGGAATCGGCCTTCAGTCTTTTTGGCTAATTTGGGAACAATTCCTCAACACAAAGCTCGAGCCACCTTTGCCAAGAACTTTTTTGAAGCCGGCGGCTTTAAGGCTCACACTAACGACGGTTTTGACAATCTCAACTTGCTTGTTGATGGCTTTAAGCAAAGTGGCACTAAGATTGCGGTGATTTGCTCGAGTGATAAAGTTTACGCCGAAGAGGCCCTCATTGCAGCTCAAGCACTGCAGGGTGCAGGAGCAAAAGCCATTGTGCTAGCAGGGCATCCCTCGAATAAAAAGCCGGAGTATATTAAAGCAGGTATCAGTCACTTCATCTTCAACGGGTGCAATGTTTACGAAACTCTAAACGCCCTTCTACCCCGAGAAGGAGTGTCAAGATGAGCCAAATTCCCGATTTTACTGCTCTCGACTTTGAAAATGGCGCCAATTCAACGGAAAATTTAGATAGTTGGCATGCAAAGGTGCACGAACAATTCCCGAAAGCCCATGAAGATTTGCTCTGGAAAACTCCCGAGGGCATTGATGTTTGGCCTCTCTATACCGCCGCTGACTTAGAACCGGTAACCCACCTCGACTCCATGCCAGGCATCCCCCCCTTTGTAAGGGGCCCCTACCCTACCATGTACGTGCAACGCCCCTGGACCATTCGTCAATACGCAGGGTTTTCCACCGCCGAGGCGAGCAATGCGTTTTACCGCCGAAATTTAGCTGCGGGGCAAAAAGGTTTATCCATTGCCTTTGATTTGGCAACTCATCGTGGGTACGACTCGGATCACCCTCGTGTTTCTGGGGACGTGGGTATGGCGGGGGTTGCCATTGATTCCATTTTAGATATGCGACTTCTATTCGACGGCATACCCCTGGATCAAATGAGCGTCTCCATGACCATGAATGGTGCCGTATTGCCCATTATGGCCCTTTATATACTAGCGGCCGAAGAGCAAGGCGTTTCCGCAGAGAAACTCGCAGGAACCATTCAAAACGATATTCTCAAAGAGTTCATGGTACGCAACACTTATATCTATCCCCCAGCCCAGTCCATGCGTATCATTGGCGACATCTTCGCCTACACCTCCTCTAAAATGCCGAAATTCAATAGCATTAGTATTTCGGGCTACCACATGCAAGAAGCGGGAGCCACCAACGACATCGAGCTGGCTTACACCCTCGCTGACGGTCTCGAATACATCCGCGCCGGCATGGAAGCCGGACTCGATATTGATGCCTTTGCACCACGCCTTTCGTTTTTCTGGGGAATTGGCATGAACTTCTTTATGGAAGTTGCCAAGATGAGAGCAGCACGACTTCTATGGGCAAAACTCGTCAAACAATTTAACCCACGCAATCCTAAGTCCATGTCACTGCGAACCCACTGCCAAACCTCCGGCTGGAGTCTGACTGCGCAAGATCCCTTCAACAACATCGCGCGCACCTGTATTGAAGCGATGGCCGCTACCCAGGGCCACACACAATCACTTCACACCAATGCATTGGATGAAGCCATTGCACTACCAACGGATTTTAGCGCCCGCATCGCTCGCAATACCCAGCTATTTATTCAACAAGAAACAGCAACCAACCAGGTCATCGATCCATGGGGCGGAAGTTATTACGTAGAACGACTCACCCATGAAATCGCTCAGCGAGCTTGGGGACACATTCAGGAAGTAGAAGACCTCGGAGGTATGGCCAAAGCTATTGAGAGCGGACTGCCCAAAATGCGAATCGAAGAAGCGGCCGCCCGCACCCAAGCTCGTATTGATTCGGGACGACAAACCATCGTCGGAGTCAATAAGCATGTCCTAGAGAAAGAAGATCCAATCGAGGTGCTCAAGGTTGAAAATGCCAAGGTTCGAGAGGCACAAATACAACGCCTCCAACAACTTCGCACCCGCCGAAATCCTAAGACACTTGAGCAAACACTGCACGCACTTACACAAAGTGCCGAGCGCGAAGACGGCAACCTCCTTGAGTTGGCAGTGAATGCAGCTCGGGCGCACGCCACCGTCGGTGAAATCTCAAATGCCCTCGAAAAAGTCTACGGGCGACACGAAGCTACCATCCGGTCGATATCTGGGGTATACAGTAGTGAAGTGGGTGAAACAGACAAAGGCTTAAACCGCGTACGGGAACTGGCCGCGGATTTCGAAAGGCGCGAAGGAAGGCGCCCTCGAATTCTTGTGGCGAAAATGGGACAGGACGGCCACGATCGCGGGGCCAAAGTCATTGCAACCGCTTTTGCCGATCTGGGCTTTGACGTAGACGTCGGACCGCTTTTTCAAACGCCAAAGGAAAGTGCCCAACAGGCGGTAGAAAACGATGTGCATATCGTGGGTGCGAGCTCTCTTGCGGCAGGACACCTGCAATTGGTGCCTGAATTGCTCCAGGAACTCAAAGAGCTAGGTCGTGAAGACATCATGGTAGTGGTGGGAGGCGTCATTCCTCCGAGTGATTATGATGCACTCTATAAAGCTGGTGCTGCCTCGATCTTTGGTCCGGGCACAGTCATTAGCGAAGCCGCAGAAGAACTTCTCAGAAAAATGGAACAAATCCTGGACCATGACTAAAACTCCCCCCAAGCGTCGCAAGGCATTGTCACAAGAGGACTATGTTGATGGCATTCTTCGTGGCGACCGCGCTATCTTAGGACGCGCGATTTCCTTGGTCGAAAGTAATCGACGCGACCACCAACAAAAAGCACAAGAGTTGCTAATTGAGCTTCTTCCTTACACTGGCAAAGCTCACCGCATTGGAATCACCGGCGTCCCGGGAGTCGGCAAGAGTACCTTCATTGAATCTTTGGGCAAAAATCTCACTCAAAATGGCAACAAGGTTGCCGTTTTGGCGGTGGATCCCTCTAGTGGCATCAGCGGCGGCAGTATTCTAGGGGATAAAACTCGCATGAATACGTTGAGCCGAGACGCCAATGCCTTCATTCGCCCCTCACCGACATCCGGCTCCCTAGGAGGAGTGCATCGAAAAACACGCGAGACAATTCAGCTCTGTGAGGCCGCTGGCTTTGATACAATCTTGATTGAGACCGTCGGCGTCGGCCAGTCGGAAACCGTTGTTAAGAATATGGTCGACTTTTTCTTGGTCCTTATGCTCCCCGGAGCTGGTGACGAACTACAAGGAATCAAGCGTGGTATCCTTGAATTGGCGGATTTACTCGCCATTAATAAGGCTGACTCGAATCCACAAGCCGCAAAAATAGCGCGTCGCGAATACCGAAACGCCTTGCACCTAATGCGTCCGCTTAGTCCCAATTGGACTCCAGACGCACTGGTATGCAGCGGGCTCAATAATGAAGGCCTCGACAAGATCTGGAAGAAAATCCTCAACCACTACGAGATAATGAAAGAATCTGGTGAGTTAGACGAGAAACGTCGTGCTCAAGCCGTCACTAGCATGTGGAATATGGTCGAGGAGCAGTTATTTTACTCTTTTCGCTCCCACCCAGAAGTGAAAGGCAAACTCAAAGCGCTCGATCAGGAACTCCTTGACGGAACCACCACTCCAACCTTGGCGGCAAACAAACTCCTAAGGGCATTTGGCGCAATCAAATAAGCCTATGCCGCACAATAATAGTCGCTTCCTTCAATCCACTTAGCTTGATGCAGTTCTTTGCGAATAAGGGTTCTCGCCCCTCGAGCGCCCACTGCCGCTACTAACGGAATCCCCACGAAACGTTGAAGCTCACAAGCGTCGACAACTGGTACACCGCGACTATGAGCTCCAATCTTCTTAGGATCAATGTCCAAATAAGAGACAATCTCAATTCCCGCTTCACGCAAATACCTGCCTAACCGCTTCCCGATGGTGCCTGCGCCCCAGATCACCGTTTGTTTTTTTTCGCTAAGTGGTCCAATACTCAGATAGTGAGCTTTGCACTTAAGGAATTCATGATGGTGGTATCGCTCATCTACCCGAGAGGTCCTTCCTTGTTGATCTCGCCACCGCAATAAAACCTTGGGAACCTTCCCCACTAACAATCCATGATGCATGGCCCGAAGCCACAAATCGTAGTCTTCAGGCCAACCACGCTCTTGATAACCACCAATTTGTTCGATGGCAGATTTCAAGAACATCACCGATGGATGAGCAATAGGGCTCTCCACAAAACGCTCCCGAAAAATAGCATCAGACGAAAGAAGTCCGTTGAGCCATTCATCGTAGAGCGCATAGCCTTCACCTAAAGTCTCAGTCGAATTGTCTCGAAAGGACTCAACCTCAGAGCCAATAATTTGCAACTCAGGGAATTGCCCAGCCCAGTCTAATTGAGCTTCCAAGCGCTCGGGAAGCATCAAATCGTCGGCGTCCATTCTTGCAATCCACTTGCCTTCACAAGCCTCGAAGCCTTGCTGTAAAGCCTCAACAAGTCCCACTCGACCCGGTTCAATAACTCGTAAACGGCTAGAATCAGGAAATATTTCTTTTACGATCGCGATGCTAGCGTCGGTAGAGCCATCGTCAACCACCACCAATTCGAAGTCCTCAAAGGTCTGTGCCACAATGCTCTCCATCGTCGCTTCAAGGGTAGTGGCTGCATTGTGGATCGGCATCAAAATCGAAAGTGGCCTCGGCATGAATCCGCTATACGCCCTTTGACAACCGGCGGCTAGCCCCATACTCATTTGACATGACTGAACTTCGCAAATTGTTCATCGAAGGCCCCGCCGGAAAACTAGAGTGCCTACTGCGTCTTCACCCCAACCCACGGGCAGCTGCCGTGGTTGCTCACCCGCATCCAATGCACGGTGGTACTATGGACAACGCCGTCATTTTTCACTCTGATCGAGAACTCCACCGGGCGGGCTTTACCACCATGCGCTTTAATTTTCGCCAAGCAGGCAAGAGTGAAGGTACTCATGACGAAGGCATTGGCGAAGTTCACGACGTTGCCGCGGCCGCTTCGTGGCTTCGCGGTCTTGCTCCGAGTGTGCCACAATTATTGGTTGGCTATTCTTTTGGTTCATGGTGCGGCATTCGCTTTGCCACGACCAGCAAGTTCATCGACGGTGTTATCGCAATTGGCTTGCCCACCCGCCGGTTCGAATTCCAAGAGCTCGATAGCTTCTTGCTTCCACTGACGGTGATTCAAGGAAGTGAAGATGAATTTGGAACGCCGGACGAGGTTCAAGCTTACCTCGATCGAGTAAGCGGTCCCACTGCGCTTCACGTAGTCGAAGGAGCGCCCCATCTCTTCCCGAAACGTGCCCGTGAACCCGCCGCCCTAGTGGTTGAGTCCGCCGAACAAATTCTTCAACAACTCTAACACTCAAGGGAACTAGCCTTATGCTCCTGCCCAACCCCTCACGTTTTGCCGCGCACTGGTCACTAAGCCGAGAGGTGGTTCACTTGAATCATGGCTCCTTCGGCGCCTGCCCCACTGAAGTTCTTAATTTTCAACAGGAGCTACAAAGGCGCATTGAAGAGAATCCAATGCAATTCTATGCGCGAGATTATCCCACGCTCATGACTGAAATCCGTGAGGTCGTAGGCCAGTTTGTCGGTACCCACGCCGATAATATAGCGCTTGTACCCAACGCCACTACCGGAATAAACACTGTCCTGCGCTCCCTACCGTGGGAATCTGGCGACAATATTGTTCTTACAAACCATACCTACAATGCCTGCACGAACGCCATCGACTTTGTATGTAACCGATATGGCGCGACCTGCTCCGTAGTCGAAATTCCCTTTCCAATCGAGTCCGAGTCAAGCATTGTCGAAAACATAATAGCCGCTGTTACCCCTCAGACCCAGCTCGTCTTGCTTGATCACATAACAAGCCCAACGGCGCTCCTACTTCCTATCGAAAAGATAATTCAAGAGCTGAATCAGCGGGGCGTGGAGACCTTAATTGACGGTGCCCATGCCCCGGGAATGCTTGATTTAAATCTAGATTCGCTAAAAGCAACCTACTACACAGGCAACTTTCACAAGTGGCTATGCACACCAAAGGGTGCCGCCTTTCTCTATATTGCTCCCCATAAGCAAGAGACCATTCGCCCGCTAAATATTAGCCATGGCGCGAACACGGGAACTTTATCGAGATTTAGAAATGAATTCGACTGGCTTGGTACCCACGACCCTACCGCCCTACTTGCCATTCCCAAAGCCATAGAGGTTCTAAGCAGTTTTTTTGAAGGGGGACTCTCGGAACATCGACTGCGCAACGCAGCACTCGCTCTAAAAGCACAGATGCTCCTTGCCGATGCCCTAGATATCCCCGTCCCATGCCCCCCGTCTATGCTTGGAAGCATGGCAGCCCTGCCCCTGCCGCGCTCTTCGAGCGATTCAGGACAATTCGATGCGTTCCGCGAAAAACTCTTTGAAGAGGCAAAAGTGGAAATAGGTTTCACCCAGCCCAACATCGCCCCCACACGGTGTTTTCGGGTTTCAGCCCAAGCCTACAATTCGCTCGAAGAATACGAATACTTGGCCAAATATCTAAAAAACCGCAAGATTACAGATTGCTGAAAGAAGGTCCGCGTTTCCGAGCACCGAGGCTTCGGAAACACAGACCATGCCTTCCCCAGGGCAAATTAATTCTGTCGAAAACTATTGAGTAGGCCCAGAAACCACTTCGTATCCGTTCGAGTGATAAATAGCCGAAGGCGTCATTTCTAGAGTTTCCGCCATATCGACTGCGTACATTTGGGCCAAATCGAAACTCAGTGCAGGATAGGCACTCAATATATCAGCCACGTAGCTACCAACTAACTGCTGAGCGATAGCTTTGTCCATTGCGGATTCAAACTCTCTCGCATCTTCATCAGCGATAGTGCCTGAAACAATATCCAGGTTAAAAAATCGACCGGTATTTGAAGTCAGTTCGAAATTCACACTACCGCCCAAATAATTCCACGCTATGGGTAAACTAAAATTAGCATAACCAACAACGGTGTGCTCAGTTCCTTCGTGTATATAAGTTCCACTTACCTTCACATCAGCTGCCTGAAGTTCGGGTTGGCCGTCAGCACAAGACGTGAAAGTAGGGGCTGTATAAAAATCAACCGCCACATCGAAGTCGGTAATTTCCGAAGTTTCAGGAAGCGATATTGCCGGATCGGCAGAAGCAAGGTCCATGTTGAACGCCCCATCCCACCAAGCGGCATAAAGAGCTTGGTTCAAAGCATCGAGGTGCTGCGCGGATTCCATTGCATGAAGTTCGCTAAACGAAAGCGGCGCTAGATTTTGCCCATAACACCCGTCCCGCAAAACCACACCGAGAGGGTTGCGGTTGGTGTTTTTCGGCGCACTAACAACCGTTTCAAACCCTGCCGTCATGCCACCCGTATTCATATCGTTAGGGTCAGGTGCTGAGAATTCCAGTGAGCTAATTTGAGACTTTAAATGAAGGGCCGGCGTATTAGGTTGGCCGCTACTGAAATTAGATATCTCCAAATCTCTTTCGATACCCATCTCCAAAATCAAACTCTTAATTGCGTC
>CAXGXL010000005.1:0-19667 GCA_964013555.1 uncultured bacterium | reverse complement strand
GTCGCACACTGTCGACCAGGCACTTGGCAACCTTAGCCAAGACGAAATCTCCAACTTGATGGCCGTAGGTGTCGTTGATGCTCTTGAAATGATCTATGTCCAGCATGGCCAGCGCCAAAGTCTCGTTAGAACGGACCGAGCGCTCCATTTGACGCGGTAAAATGGAATTTAGCCAACGTCGATTGTGCAATCCCGTCAATCCATCCGTGAGGGAGTGCAGTCGGTATTTGTCTTGTTCCTTTAAACTATCGGCAATGGTGAGATTGTTTCCTCGCAAGCGTGCCGCGAGAATAATTAAAAGATTGACCGCAATCCTTGGGAGTGAATTAGCCAAACTCCAAAAAGTAGCTCGACTGATTTCCAAAATAGAAGCGCATTCAACCACACGCACAAAAGCGGAGCGAGGGCGTTGGTCGATTAGCGACAATTCGCCCACACTCTCACCGGCTCCCAAATAAAAAACGGGTTCATTGTCGATACTCTCTAGATGCACACTGAGCTTGCCATCGAGAACGATAAATAAGGACTCACTCTGCTCCCCGGGTCGAATCAAAGACTCCCCCACTTCGAGCTCACGGACCGGACAAGACTGGAGGAGCCGAACGACCACTGCCGCATCCAGGCCATAGAATAATTGGACGGCCCCGATGCTCTCTTCATTGAGTTCCATAACTCGTTCCCTCTTACGGCAATCAGGACTCAAGCTCCGACCGTATTTCTATAGGGTAAATGAAAAAGAGCGTGAACTCAACTCACTCTCCTCGAATGCCCAAAACCGGGTGCCGAATCGACGAGGAATCAGCCTGGTCCGAAACACCCTAAGCGAGGAAAATAATCGTATCAAATTGGGACATTGAAAAAAAATAGGTAAAGATCTGTGTGCAGGGGAGGGCTAGAGAGGTCTAATAGGTGATTAAGAATACCCCAATAGAAAACAAGTTCTTACCAGTGACTCACTAAGGAAAAATGAACACCCAATAGAGTTGCTTCGGTTCTCTTAGAGCCTAGTCATTCGTCGCTGTTTTTCGCGCCCAAATAAATGACTTTACACAAGCTAAGACAAAAATACCGCCGGTGATACCCAACATCAACTTGGAAAGAGCCGCCGGTGCGTTCGCAAATGGTCCAGCCTCGGAGGAAAATCCCCGAAAAAAGTCAAGCCCTCCAAGAAAAGCCAACAAACCAAACACGACTGCTACATGCATCCACACCTTTTTCTGAGTCGGCTTCAGTTTTGCGAGTAACCCCGAAATTAGAATCGGCGCCCCCATCATTGCTGGAATCCACGATGTAATCGATTCACTCCCAACTCCGAAGGAAATTAGAGCTGCCCAGGCAATCAGAAAAATGCCATATCGAACAGCCAGATCAGGAACAGTTTGTCCTGCAAATTTAAATTCAGCTTCCATATCATGTACCTCCATTAGGTATTTGGCCTCGTAAACGAGGGGACACTAACTACAAGTCGCCATGGGCGCAATAGGCGATCCGCCAAATATTGGTCCCCCATTCCCAAGCACTCTACGCCACCCCACTTGCCACAATGCTTTAACTCATTTAGAAAGGCCCCATGAAGTACCCAAACTACCCAGCTTATATCATCGGCCTCTTTTTGCTAACCCAAACCTCTTGTGGAGCCGACGAAGTCACCTCCCACACAGACCCCACCCCAAGTGTGCCCGTTGCGGCATTGTGCACTGAAATGCGTGAACTAAAATGCGTTGATAACATGACGTTAGATCTCTCATTTCAAGACAAGGTTGCAACCGCCGAGGTATCCTCCTTACAAGAAGGCAGTGAATGGGTAAGCCTCGTCGATGCGACTGCGGGCGGTTTTGGCAATGCGTCTACCAACCCCTGGATATACATCAAGTTCACCGAACAAGGGGCCGAAAAAGTAGAGATCACTGACAATGAATCGTTGGAATCCATGCAGTGGCATATCGCAGCACACCGCTACAAAATTCGGCTTAATAGCGGCACGGGCGGCCCATCATGCGTTCGAGCAGCCGCACTCCTCGAAGGCAATTACGATTCTATTGCCCAAGCACCACAGGAGCTTACTTTCTATGAAGATAGCTTTTACACAGCCGATTGTAGCCTCATTAGCGACACAGGACTTGGTGATCCGCAATTTTATATGAGCAGCTGGTGGGAATACCCGGGATGTGTAAAGACGACTGGGGTTCCCTTTCTGATTCAATTAGACACGGGAAGAACCCTCAAATTGCGCATCGAGGAATACTACCAAAGTGGGCAAGAAAACTGTAACGACAATGGAACTCCTGGCTCAGGCTCCGGAAACCTTAAATTACGCTGGAAGTTTCTCTAAAGAAAGCTATCCCAGCCACAACAAAGCCCAGCCAATACAGAAGTGAAGGGGTTGTCGCAGCGCAGCCCCCGGAGCTTTGCGAAACATTAAGAATCTCTGGCTGCGGCGACAGTTCCCTGGCGATCCCCTCTGGATCTAAAAAACCAAAACCAAATTTATAGTGGTGCCCATTCTCATCGTAGGTGACCCTCGCATCTTTCTTCGCTGAACGAACAATCAAGTCACGAACTTCCGAAGCTCGAAGCTCGGGTTTGTAAGAGAGAATTAAACCAGCTACTCCAGCCACAACGGGAGCCGCTGCCGAAGTTCCACCAAACCTGCTCGTGTACCCCCCATTCACGGAGGTGGAAACCGTAGCGGATGGCGCAGCGATATCAATCGAAGCTCCCGTATTGGTATAGGGCGTTGGGTTGCCATAATTGTCGATGGCCGACACACACAGAACCTCAGGAATGGCCGCGACCTCGAAATCAGCTATCTCTCGGTCCTCATTTCCCGAAGCGAAAACAACGACAGCACCCAGCCCATTACGGCCCTCGGTGGCCGCGCGCACAATAACCGAACGCAAACTCTGTGTAACGGGAATTTCCTCTTTATATCCCCACGAATTGTTTATCACCCACGCTCCATTATCTATAGCATGCTCAAACGCAGCTATATCTCCGGAAAGAGGGGAGAAAGTAGAACCCAACAATTTGATAGGAATCAAAGAGCACTGGGGACACAAGCCAACTATCCCCTCATTGTTGTTAGCACGAGCCACTGCGATTCCTGCTACGGATGTCCCATGTTCATCGCATAATTCGCTCTGAGAACCATTGTAACAATCTTCCCCCGGATTCGGGCTTGGATCTTGATCATTATCAAAAATGTCTACAGGCGCATGCACCGCACCAGCAAATTCAGGATGCTCAATTTCAATCGCGGAATCAATCACCGCAATCCGCACCCTGCTATCACCCAAGCTCAACTCAAAAAGCGAATTGGTATTGATGCTAGCGTGATACCACTGACTCAGAAATAAAGGGTCATTGAAGCGCTCTTGCCAACTCGCACGTGGAAGCAAGTAATCCGGCTCGGCAATACGAATACCCGGCACCTTCGACCAGCGCTTTGCTAACTCCCACCCAGTCTCTAAGCCTTGGGCTTCAACGCGCCATGTCCACTCCGATTCTCCCAAAGGCGTACCTACCTCACGAAGGCCAGGGGGTAAGTTGCGAGGGTCCTCCACCGTAAGAAGAGCAGCGGGTAGCGCTAAAATCTGAAGTTCGGCAAAAGCCGATGGTCCCCCCTTGGAATCCACAGACAAAGCTGCATATAGATGGATAGGCAGTAAATTACCAACGAGTAAGATTATCGAGAAGGCTGAAAAACGCATGTCGGCAAGCTTAGAAGGAAATACCGAATTAAACAATTGGAAATTCGCCATTCCTTTGGCAATAGCTTCTATGCTAACGCACTTTCTTCTTCCTCCCCTTGCATCGGCCCAACGCCCTACCACAGGAGGGCTTTTTGCTTTTTCCGCCAGCGACTCCCTAAGTTATTGGGAGACCCCCGATGGTTCTATCCGAGTGCACTATAGCACTGAGGGCCCCAATCAGACCCTCTTACTTGACGGAAATCAAGACTCCATTCCAGACTACGTAGAGCAAGTGGCGACCGCAGCCCAACAATCGCTCGCTCTCTTTACGGAACTTGGTTTTTACCATCCCCTTGCAGAAGGACAATTTAACTTAGACGACGATGGGGGCAGTGCCGCTCTCGATTTTTACCTCGTCAATTTTGAGGGAAATTCAGATGGCTATTTTGGCGTAGACCAATGCAATCAGCAAAAGTGCAGTGGATATATGGTGGTCGAAAACGATTTTGCGGGCTACTTCTATAACAACGAACTAGAAGCCTTGCACACGGTAATCCCTCACGAGCTCTTTCACGCAATTCAAGCAGCTTACACAAACACATTACCTACCTGGATTTCAGAAGGAACTGCTCTTTGGGCTCAACGCCGCTTTGATATCGAATCCAAAGATTTCCGAGCATTTGCAAATGCCTATTTGGAACAAACCGACCGTCCCCTCAATAGACCTCCCTCAGGACCCGTTCCTGCCTTCGCTTACGGAACAGGTATTTGGTGGGAGTTTTTAACAATCCGCCACGGAACTTCATTCGTAAAAGAGCTTCTTGAAGGCTGGGAACCAATCGCAGAAGAGGCTGAGATGGTAGACGTCATGGTTGATGCCATTCGTGCCAAAAACGATACCATGGACTCAGCGTGGGTCACATTCTCACACTACAATCTGGGCAGCGGTTTTCGAGCCGGAGAACTCGAGTCCTACCCCGATGCGCCCAAATTCATGGGCATTCAAGCGATAGACGAAAACAACCCTCTACTTGTCACCAAAAGATTCTATCCAATGACCACTAGTTATTACCTCTTACCTCACACAGGCGGTCCACTTTATTGGGCAATGAAAACCCAAAGCAACAACCTGCTCTTCTCTCTGCATAAAGCTAACTCTAGAACCGGGCCAGTAGACCTTCCCATAGATGAATGGGCATCAGATATGCCGGCCCCCTTTCCAATACAAAATGGTGAAACTCTGAGCGAGGGATATTATTGGCTGGCCGTCATGAACCCTACCACCGAGGGCAATTCCGTGCATACGCTCCTTTGCTTGGGGGAGCTAAGGGATATGGAAACCTGCCTTCCTGAAGCCTCCCCTCCCCCGGATCTCAATGCTAACGAGCCGACAGAGCTGGATGCATCCGGATGTGCTCAACATCCCCCTACGCACATTGTCTTTATCTTGATGGGATTGTTACTTCTTCATCAGCGAAATTTGCGGCCACCTTCAACAATTCGACCTTCATTTCGGCCAAAGCCTTAAGAGTCGACCAAAAGAGCGCTTTTCAAATTCCCAAAAAAACGAAAACTGCCCAAATATGACAGCGTAAATTAACAGTATTACTTGATAGACAAGAAGTAGTATAACCCAGCCCACTATGCTTCCCAGCCAAGAGGCCTCTGACTCTCCCAGTCCTAAGAGCCCGAATAACGGCGCCTTAACATAAAGAATCGACATGCCTGTACAACTAAAAACAATCAGCACCACTAGTACTTGCCAGCCACTTTTTAAATTCCAACGCGCTTTTAGCCTGTCCATGATCGACATCTTCGACACTCCCATTTGGAATACCGAATAGACCATCGCACCAATTGCTTCAATGCGCTTTTTTACAAGAACAACAAACTTCTGTAGGCACTACCGAAATAAAGAACAACGTCTTTAATTCTAGGAGCTTAGAATAAAAAAAGGCACCTAGGATATTCCCATTACCCCTAAACACGCTTCCCCTAAACGGGGCCTTCGTGAGAAATTTGTTCGAAAAGAGAATCCCACAGCCATGTCGAGGGTCGGAACCCAACTCAAGCTAAAACCAGAAATTGAAACCCAAAGAAGCAACGTACATATCAACCCGCAACTCAATATCGTTTTTCCGATTCATCCCTGGCTCATCTATCATCGCCAACAAACCCAATATCATATCAACCTCTTGACTAAATCGATACACCCCACCAACTCCAACCATATGCCCCTCGTTAATGAAACGGCTGGCGGTCCTAGTTTTTTGACGGTAGCCGGGCCGCAAATAGAGATATCCTGCACTCACCAATAAATCTTCATTAATGATATACTCCGTCCCCACACCGAACTCCCATCCACCTTCTAGTTCAGAGCTTGGATCGTAGCCTAGCAATTCACCGACTTGAGCTTGTTCATTCATGAAATAAGCAAAAGAACCTTGAGCACTCCATCGTGGAGTGATCCTATAATCTATCCCCAACGTCAATTGGCCTGGAATATCACTCCGCGTAGCCTCTCCGGTCAAGATACCCGCCGTATCCACCGTGGCGGTCGTCGTCATCTCCACCTCAGTCAGAGATTCGTATTTTAAGGCGATACTCAGCTCTTCAAGAGGATTTAAATGAGCACTCACCGTCCAGGCCCATCCGTGTCCCTCCGTGCTGCCTTCTAATTCAATTTCGTCGGTGCCATCCAATGCTGGGCCCCAACCCAATTGCTCTTGGAAAACCTTAAACTTCGTTCTCAACTCCATGGAACCGAAACCATAAACGTATTTTCCATGCCCCCCAACCGATAACCAATCCGCAACGCGATACGCTCCTCCAAGCATCAGAGCCCCCAATACCGTCGCAGCCTCAAACATGCTCTTATCAAAATCCAGATCGCTATAGAAGTCACCAGGTTGCCCCAGCGCCTCTCGCACCTTGGCGTTTATATTCTCCAAAACATAATCAGAGTTTTCAAGAAGGATAGGATGATCTCCCTTCAAACCGACACCACCACCACCGACAACCCCCACCGCAGCATACAAAGCCCAAGTCCCCGTATTGTATACAGCCATTGCCATCGGACTCGCCCAAAGCATATCCCAAGCTTCTTCAGTGCGGTTGTATTTCGCAATGCCATCCGCCCCACCTAGGGCCAGTGCATCTTCATCGGTGATAGAAAACTGTCCATAGATTAGAGTTGATTGATTTAGGATTTTCAACCCCAATCCCTCTCGTCCAAAAACCAAACCTGCGGGGTTATAGTAGGCGGCATCCAGACCAGTTGAAGCATACCGATTAACATTTCGACAATAATCCGAACTAAGACTACTGTAACGATTTATCTTTCCTACGGCATACGCCTCAGAAGCGGCCAGGGCTACAATGACAACACAAACCAGATGACGCATTCTATTCTCTTCCATGTGAAAGTTCTATGGGGTCTCTTAGCCCAAACCACCGCCGTGTCAACTCACAAAGTTTCTTCCACGAAGGCCAAAGAGTCTCCCCAAATAGCCACTTCATGCTTGTCAGCCCCATGCCCAAAGTGTAGGGGTCACTGTGAAAGGACTCCACAATGAAGAGAGCGCTAGGTTATGCGTCCCTCCTAATCAGCACGCTTTTGTATCTACTCATTTTCGCTCTGCCGTTTTTTGAGCTTTCAACCAGCCACAAACTCCAAATTGGCACTGGGCTATATATTGTAAGCTACATAACAATGTTCCTAGGAGTTGCACTCCTGGGCAAGGAGATCATGGATGCATACAAAGAAAAGCTCAAGCAGTTGTGGCAACGGTTCTTGCGCAAAAGAAAGTCTACTACCAGGCCTTTCAAGAAGGACCGCCAATAAAGAAGATGAAGTTCCCAACAAACACAAATCAGTTTAAGAGGTCCCCTCTATTTCAATGAGCTTCTTGGAATCTAGAACGCTCCGTTCCTAGATAATGGACACACCTATAATGAAAAATAATACGAAGAAACAAAAGCAACTTGCCCTAACTCTCCCACACCTAGCTTTCGTTCTCTTTGTTCTCGTCTGCTCAAGCGCGCATTCTACAGCTATTCCCGATGAAAAATTTTACTCTTTTGAATCCATCTCTCCAAGTGGAAAAGCCGCAATCGAGAAATTTAGGAGCGACTATCGTCAGTACCTCAATAACGAGTTAAGTCACTACGATGCCAAAAGACGAAATGAAATCACCCATATTTTTGAAAAGTGCCTAGACCACAGCTATCGCGATGACTTGCAAACTTCGAACATGCTTCTCAAGAGGCTCTATAAAAAATACCCCAAGGATCCAGTTGTTTTGTGGCATCTCGCCATAAATTATTTCGTGATGGCTAGACGACTTCCGGAAGATGAGATGCCCAAGCAAATTGAACTTCTTCGTCACGGATTCCAAAAAAGTAAAGAGTGCATTGCTCTCGCCCCCAACAATGCTGATTGCTGGATTTCATACGCGGCCTCTCACGGTGCGCTGGCCCTCGCTGAGGGAATTTTCGAGACAATCTCTGAGATATCAGACGTAAAAGAAGAACTACTCAAAGCCTATAGTATGCTAAAGCAAGTAAAGAACCGTTGCCCCATGGCACCTCATGGGCTCGACTCACTAGATGTAGCAGTCAGTGCCTTAAGTGAATTCAATCGCCTTGCTCCAGACTGGTGGTTATTTAAACTAATTTCGGGCGTTCGGGGAGATAAAGAAGCTTCGTGGAATTATGCAAAAGAGTTGAAGGTCCATGACCTTGCAAGTGCTAATATCGTAGCCCGATCCGCCTTATGCCATGGCGCCAATAGCGATAACCAAGAGTTGATCAATAAAGGAATCGCTTTGGTCGTAAAAGGGTTAGGTTTTGAGCTGCTTCATCCCTTTGATGAAAGCGAATATCGCCGACTGGCTCGGCTCTACAATGCAATTGGTAAATTAGAAGACCCCGATCCAGATGACTACTTTGAGTTAGGCTGCCACGAATTCGGAAATGATAACAAAGAGGCTCTACAAAAAAAGTCCTCGAAAAAATAGAGCGGGTACCCACCACAGCGAGCTGACATGCACCTCTTATTTCTTCTCTGTGTAGCGTTAACGATTTCTAACGAAGCATCAGACCCGTGCTCAAAAATAGGCAAGGGCTCTATCATTAGTACCATTGAGCTTCACGGGTTAGAGTACACTAAGGAATGGGTAATTCAACGGCACCTTCAGCATAAGAAAGGTAGTCTCTTCAGCTGCCAAAATTGGAAATCCGAGAAAACTGCGCTCGAAAATCTCGATATTTTTGCGAGCGTCGATTTGGATGTCAATTCTACCGAAAACACGACTCTACTAATATACCGGTTCAAAGAACTTCCCCAAATATTCGTTTTTCCTGCTATCAAAGCAACCGACCAGCAAGGTTGGGCCGGAGGAGCAGGAATCTCAATGCTCAATCTCGCAGGCAGAGATATCCGTCTCGATTTCTATCTACGAACGACACTTTACCCCAACACTTTCTCAGCCACTGAGTACATGCTCTACGCCGAATCACCAACCTTAGGTGATTTTCCGTTGAAAACGGAACTTACTATTATTCACAATAATTCGTTTAACCCCCTGGTTCTCTTTACCGAAAATTCTTTCCTCGCTGACCTCAAGCTCTATCTCAAGATCCCCAAAGTACCTTTAGAGCTTCTAACCTTAGGCTCTATCTTCACTCTAAAAAATGACCCTGAAACCTCGGTTTTCGAACCCTCCGACGGACGTCGAATCCCTATTTTTCTCTCGCCCACTCAGCGCGATTGGGTTCCCACAATGGGAATCGGAGTCGTTCTGGATACGCGCGAAAAAATATACAACCCTCATTTCGGTATGTACGGAGAACTCACAGTCTCCCAATCAGGTGGTGTCTTCGGTGGACCCGCAGACTACATGCAATTGCTAGCGGATATTCGTTATTTTGTCCCATTCGGTAGTGACATTATTGTACTTGGTGCTCTAGGCCGCTATCGCCCCGGTACAATGGGGGCATACGACCTGCTACACGTTGGTGGGTCTAACACTGCACGAGCCTATTCCCAAGACCCAGACCAGTACGGCCAACACGAAGCACTAGCAACAGTTGAATACCGCTTGGAGTTTTTTGAACGAAAACCATTTGAGCTCTGGGGGAGTAATCTCTACTACGGACTCCAATGGGTTTTCGGTGCTGATACGGTAATGCAATGGCGACGCCCTCGCGGAAGCCCCAAACTTCTTACCAGCTTGTTCTGCGGACCATCGTTTCTCTTTCCTGGATTCGACCGATTTCGAATAGAGTTTGGAATGAGTAATATCTTCCCCATTTCCCAAAAAGCAGTTTTTCGAGTCTCGATCGGCCTATTTGAGAAATTAGCAATGCAGCGACAGCGAGTTAGATAAAGCTGACACAAGCCCCTTAGAGAGTTGCCTCGTGTCATTTTAGTGTTAACATCAGTTTATCTAGGGATTATCGGCATCGACAAGCTGGAGCTAGCTGAAAGGTCAGTAGTTATTAGGGTTCTGATTTCACTTTGCTTATGGAGTAGTGGAACATTAGTTCTCACAATAATGGGGCTTATCTACCTTCTCACCACACTTATTATTCCACCTCGTTACCTCCATTCTCTACTACGAAAAACGTCTTGGCTTATTCTTCGAGCAAGCGGCCAATGCCTCCGCATTCACGGTCCATTACCCGATCCAAAGGGGCGACCCTATATTTATATTTTCAACCATTGCTCTATCTTGGATGCCTTTATCGTTTGCGCTGTCGTTCCCGAATATTGTCGCGCAATAGGAAAAATTGAGCAATTCTCTTGGCCATTTTGGGGAACTATAATTCGCAGGTATGGAGTGATCCCCGTCGAGCGAGACCGTTTGAAGCCCGCTCTTGCAAGTTTAGAGCTGGCCCAAACGTACATAGCCGCCAGACAATCCTTAATTATCGCTCCCGAAGGTACACGCAGTCCCGATGGCAAACTACAAACCTTTAAGAAGGGAGCATTTCATATGGCAAAAAATACCAAGGCCTCCCTTATTCCTCTCGGCTTTCGTGGGGCATACCAAGCCAAACACAAAGGCAGTTGGGTCATTACACCAGGCCGTATCGACGCATATATAGGGACTCCTATTTCCCCCGAAATATACTCTGATATGACGGTAGACCAATTGCGGGATTATGCCTTTGGCCAGGTCAAAAGACTAGCAGGCCAATAATTTTCTCCGAGGATATCTACTTGCTATCGAAGGTTCATCCCCCTTCAAGTGAGGCATTAAAACGCAGCCGCCCAAGAAGATGCACTCCCTTAGAGGGGTGCCCCACTAAACCTCCAGCATTAACTAAGTTCAGGAATATTACTCCCGTATTTACTGTCTGGATAATTGGCTGTCCGCTGGGAGTTTTGTTCGTTCAACATGGCCTGGACAATGTCTCGGCGACTAACCAAACCGACCAACTCCCCATCATCAAGCACCGGTAGACCTCGATAAAAATTGGTGGCGAACGCACCCGCGACAGAAGAAAGACTGGCACTCGCTTCAACCGCTAACACATTGGGCGTCATAAAATGCTCGACAACTCCGCCCATCTGCTCCGACATTTGAAACGTCCAATTTGACAAAATTGTAAAACAGTCTTTCTCCGAGAAGACACCGACCAGCCTGTTTCCCTCGACCACCGGAACCCCCATCAAACCCTTTTTCATGATAATTTGGATTGCCTCGTAAATATCCGTATCCGCTTGCACAGAAACGAACTTAGTTTGCATCACATCCCTAACAGTCATTTCGGAACATTTCATACCATCGCCTCTGCGGTTTGGATTCTCTAACTCGGGTAGTCTTGATAGAGTTTACCCCAATCAAGAAATGCAACCAAGAATATTGTAGCCCCTGAATGTCTTCCCCGAATCGTCAAAAGTCGAGAGTACTTTCTCCCTCTCAAATCCGCAATCTTGGAAGAAGAAGTTATTGCCAACGTGTGAAATATCAAAACTGGCGTCCATGAATAAACACCACACCAACTAAGGATTGACTCTTTTTCAGCGAGTGACCGACAGCTTTTCCTGAATTCTCAGTCAAAATGGAGAGCTTAATCCAACTAGTTCCAAAGCGGTGTATCAGCACCCGTATCCGATTCCCCACTCCCACACGCCTCAGACACCTGCCCGATTGGGTCTGTCGACATTCTATTCAAATCTTGTTCAATGCCTTTAATCCCTAAGCGCCCTACTTCACCCCCAAAAGAAAGCATCCACTCCGTCCCATTGGCTCCTTAATTCAATCCCAGCAAAATAGCCCAAAAGGAAAGACCCTTCGGAACCATTTCGACAAAAACACAATTTATCCTTTCTAATTAATTAGTTAGAGATCCTGCGGGGCGCATTCATTAACGCTGAGCGGATAAAATCAGATCACAGTCTAACACACCGCAGCATTTTTTAGAGCATCAATGGCCACTTGCCCTTGACCCACCCTCACTAAAAATCGTTTAGTCCACTCCAACTACTTTGTTTTGAAGGATGGCAAATGAGCGACTTAAAGCTACTATTAGACTTTGTCTATGAGAACGAATCCCAATACTCGAACAAACCGTGGATGACCCAACCCATCGCGGGTGGCCAGGTGGTAGAATACACCTGGAAGCAAGGGGTAGACCAAGCTCGGCGAATGGCCGCCTATCTCAAATCACTTGATTTCGAGCCGGGAAGCAAAATAGCAATTATTTCAAAGAACTGCGCCCATTTCATTCTCAGCGAGTTGGCTATTTGGATGGCTGGACACACCAGCGTTGCCCTCTACCCAACAGTCAATGCAGAAACCGCTGAATACGTACTGGAGCACTCTGATTCGAAACTCGTTTTCGTTGGAAAACTCGACACCTGGGATGAAATTGAGCCCGGAGTAGATAAGAATCTTCCACGTATTGCTTTTCCCCTAGCTCCGTCCAACACCTATACCCAATGGGACGATATTGTTGCCCAAACAGCGCCCTTAGAGGACAATCCCTCCAGAAAACCCGATGACCTAGCTATTCTCATCTATACATCTGGCTCTACAGGAAAACCCAAAGGCGTGATGCATAACTTTGGTAGGATGTCCATCGCCGCCCAAGGTATGGTACGCGAGCTGGACTTTTCGCCGCAAGACCGCTGCCTTTCTTACCTCCCTCTCGCCCATGTTTTTGAAAGAGCTTATATAGAGTGCACGACTTTCGTCGCAGCTACTCACATCTTTTTTGCCGAATCCCTGGACACCTTCGTTCAAGATCTACAACGGTGCCGCCCGACACTCTTTATTTCTGTTCCGCGCCTCTGGCTCAAATTTCAATTGGGTGTTTTCAAGAAAATGCCTCAAAAGAAATTGGAACTTCTGACGAAGATTCCCTTTCTCTCGTCTATCGTGAAGAAGAAGATCCTTGCGGGCCTCGGTCTGGATTCCGTCCGGCTCGCAGGAAGCGGCTCCGCGCCAATTCCCGCCGAGCTCATAGCATGGTACCGAAACCTCGGTCTCAACCTTCTTGAAGGGTACGCTATGAGTGAAGACTTTGCTTATTCACATCTCTCCACTCTCCAATTCAACGAGCCTGGCTACGTAGGAGTTCCATACCCTGAAGTTGAGGTAAAAATTTCCGATATCGGTGAAATTCTGATCAAGTCACCTGGAAATATGGTTGGGTACTACAAAGAAGAGGAGATGACTAAAGAGTGTTATACCGAAGATGGGTATTTTCGCACCGGCGACAAAGGAGAGCGCAAACCCAATGGCTTGCTCAAGATTACAGGACGAGTCAAAGAGATATTCAAAACATCTAAAGGTAAATACGTCTCACCTGCTCCAATAGAGAATATCATCAATAGTGATTCGCATGTCGAACTTAGCTGCGTATCTGGCTCTGGTTTTCCGCAGCCTTATGCACAAATAGTAGTCGCTGAAGACCTTCGAGCTCAACTCAACGATGGCGCCGTTCGCAATGAGATCGAAAGCGCAATCACTAGCTTACTTGAAGTGGTCAACAGTAAAGTAGAGCACCACGAGCAGCTTCAATTTATTGCCATTATTTCCGATGAATGGTCCATCAGTAACGGTTACCTAACTCCAACCATGAAAATTCGCCGCTCGGCAATAGAAGCAGGTTGTGCAGATAGAGTTGAAGGTTGGTACAAAGAAGGTAAACGAGTCTTCTGGGCCTGATAGGGACGTCGAGAAGCGCCCTCCTGCCCGCAAAACCGCTCACAAGTTCACTACCTGAACCACCGATGACATGGCGCACCAAAGCCAAAAAAATGGTCCACATGCTTCATATTGAACCTGCAAAACCGCTCCATTTTTTTGTTTGAAAGATAAGCTTTCCTATTTCTAAGGACTTAGCGGTTCCTGGTTTCTGGCATGAAGCCTGCAGCGTACCCGCTAGTCCGGTGATTGATGAAAGCGAGAGAAATTCATGCAAGGCTCCAGCAATATTGAAGACCCTCTAAACACTGCTTCTTGTCCCCATAAAGAGGATATCCATTTTTCATTTGCCGGAGGGGCTATCCTCTCATTTTTCAACGTAGGAATAGCTCGGTGGCTAATTAAGAACGTCGATCGGAACCATATCGCACGGGTACATGGAGTCTCGGGCGGCGCTCTATGCGCAGCCTGGCTCATCGCATCAAAAAACTCCGATTCGTTTGGCTATACAACCGAACAATACCTCATAGAGTGGAACGCCAAGGTTCGTCGATTGGGTGGTTTGTTGGCTCTTCGGCGCTCCCTTGCATACCATCGCTCCATCTTAACCAGGTATCTTCCAGAGCATGCACATGAACTTTGTTCCGACAGACTCTCCATCGCACTGACAAACGTCAGGACTCGTAAGATTGAACACATTTCTCAATTTAGTACACGTCAGGAGTTAATAGACTACCTCATTGCAGCCATGACCATTCCATTCGTAAATTCACTACTCCCCGCCAAAGTGAACGGCTCTCTTTACATTGATGCTGGCACCATTAGCAATCAAGTCATTTGCTGTGAAAACGTTACCCTCTGTTCACCATTCCCCTACCTATTTTCTCCACTTCACAAGTTAAGCAATAGACCCAAACAGACCATTCTTGGAATGAACTCTCTAATAAACGCCTTCAACCCAAATTCAGACGTTAGAATGCAATTCGAACTTGGTTATCACACCGCAAAGAACTTCTACGAAAACCCAGACGCCCCAACCCTACCTAGATTAAAACCCCTCGCCGATAACATTAGAAAACCAACGCCGTTGCGCGTAATGAATGGCCTTTAATGCAATCGACTAAAGAGAGCCCTAGCTCCCCAGCGCACCAAGAAATCAGGTAAGAGCCACAAAAAAAACACCGCCAGCTTATTCGACAAGCCAGTTACGGTCGATATGGTTCCTCTGTGAGCCGCCTCAAGCCCTTTTTTCGCCACGGCAGTGGAACTCATCAAGGTCGTTTTCATATAGGGCTTTAAATTCATTTCGGCCACGTCCAAAAACTCCGTAGAGGTTCCTCCCGGATGGAAAGCAGAGACAACGACTCCTCTACCTTTGCATTCAAGAGCAAGAGCTTCTCCAAAGCTACGAACAAATGCTTTTGTGGCGCTGTAGACCGCGAAATGCGGTACTGGCATAAAGGCATTTACCGAACCAACCAAGATAATATGCCCCATCTTTCTTTCCAACATATCTGGCAAGTAAAGGTGTGAAAGTTCAACCAACGCGGTAATATTAACCCGCACCATGCTCTGGGCTGTCTCAAAACTATTGTCCACAAATTGGCCTATGGCCCCAAAACCCGCATTATTTACGAGGATATCAATTTGAAGCTTCCTACCTTGGGTAAACTTGTAGATTGCGTCAGGTCCCCCTACAGAAGCTAGGTCTGATGCGACCCAATCGATTTCGACCCCATAAACCTCCAATAGTTCAGACGCCAATTGCAATAATCGACTCTCCCGCCGAGCTGTCAGAACCAAATGAACCCCGGCCTTGGCCAATTCTCGGGCGCAGGCTTCACCGATACCCGCACTAGCCCCGGTCACCAACGCTCTTTTGCCTTTCCACTTCTCCAATGCCACGCAACTTCTCCCCTAGAGCCGTGTTTCGACCTTAAATTCCATTCCCGCATTCTGCAGCCGCCTGAGAAGAACCGTTCCCATGGCGCTAGCCGGAGTTAGAATTCCGTATGTCTTAGGTAATTCCACTCTCTGAAGGGCCAACGATATGGCCGCCTCTCCGAGCATTCGAGCCGTCCCTGCGTAACCAGGGTCTTTATCACCATAAACGGATCCCTTAACCTCAAATGATTCTCCGTTAGGACTTCTTCCCTTCCCGATAAGAGTAAAATTAAAGTAGCCCGCATTGCGTTCTTTTGCACTGGGTCCCTCGCCAGGAGCCGGAAGAATCGTCTTCTCTAAGAGCGTTCGAGTAGGTTTGAGTGCCACCATTCCCACGAACGCCCCTAAACCAAACCGCATAATTTCCGCCCGAACCCGACTCTTAAACCCTTTCGGATAAGTCGTCACTTCGCGGTAACTAAACTTTGAACCGTATTTCTCTTCCAAAAGAGCATTAGTCCGACGAACAATTCGGGTATTGATACCGGCCATAACAAATGGCCCAGTCCAACACCCAAGGTCGGAGTCCCATCTCACATTCGCTTGGTCAGAACCATCCTCTCCCCTCCAGGTTCCTTCAGGATTCAATGCATAGGGATGTCCCAGAGTGCGACGTATAGACCTATCCGTCACAGAACGCTGCAGCAGTCCAATCATACTCGCTATAGTTCCCCCACTCATCCCCCCCTTCGTTTTCCCAACATAAAGGGTCACGTCCTCACAGGGAGCACCGTAATGTTCGAGAGCATATTCCTGCAGCATCCAACAACCCAGATCAGACGGGATGGAGTCAAAACCACAGGAGGGTACAATTTTAGATTGTCCCTGTATGGCACTTAATTCGAACTCATCAATAATGCGGCGAATAAAGGGAGTCTCGCCACTAAGGTCACAGTAATCCGTTCCAGCCTCGACACAAGCTTGCACCATAGGGACCCCGTAGTCCAAGTAGGGACCTACAGTTGTGCACAAAACCTTGGTTTGACTTGCTATTTTCTCACATGTAGCCAGGTCACCGCACTCCCCCAAAAGGATAGGAAGGCTCGCTGCGCGAGGTTGTATTGTCTCGAGACTCTTGCGAAGCTTCTCTAGCTTTTCACTATTTCTCCCAGCAATAGCCCATCGCAATTGGCCGCCAACCCCATAGTTCGTCGCGAAATATTCTGCCACCAATTGGCCAGTGAAACCTGTGGCGCCCCAAAGCACCACATCAAATTGTTTGTCAGATCTAGGTTTCATTCAATATCCCATTCTTGCTCTACACGTCTCACATAGACTCTCTCCCCACCCCGAGACCTCAATTCACCAATAGTCAAAACCGTACCGCAAATGCTCCCTCCTATTCAACCGCTCAAGACCAATGCTTGACTTCAACACCGCTTGTACGAACAAAAACATGAGCAGTTATCAGCAATGCAAATCGACGACCTGTTCTCTAGTACACAGGCACCGTAGACCCTTTACTCAATTTGGATAAGCTTAGCTCGAATCCGTTTAGACAATACTGAAGCACAAAGTACCAGTATTCACTTTTCTTAGGATCCATTTAAGCTCAAATCCTTTCAGCGACAACACTTAAGCATATCAATTACGGATTCTCGCGCACGAACGTGAGGACGACCACAAAAGCTAATCTGCAAAGAAAATGATGAGAATATCAAGTCCGACTTAAGCTCTAGCCATCATCCAAACACGATTCTCAACTAGAAATCCAAATTGAATCATCACGCGAAGAAAACAAAACACGAATAGTTGATGCAGAAACTGAGTCGAAATAACTACTCGTAACTTAACTATAGACTACGGTCGGATCTTTCCCACTCGCAATCGGGCGGGCTCCTAAGAAATTTAGGGCAAGTGATATATCACTCTGACGCAGTTGAAGGGGCGCATCTGCCTCCGGGTTTTACCCAGTTAACACCGTCGCTGGAATCAACGACTTCACAACATATATCAATATCCCCTGGTGTGTGCACCAAAGTCATGTTGCACATTTCATCTCCCGCTTTAGAACCGTACTGGACTAAATTTGGGGTCGTATTATTCCAGGTACATTTGTACTCAAAACCCTGCCCCGCAGGAACCACCAAAGGCTCGTCAAATTTGTAGATATACGGATCGTGCCAATCGTTGTTACGATAGAAGGTATCTCCGAAAGCATTTTCACCATCAAACTGGCGTACCTCAAACTGTATTCCTAAAGAATGCGTGTGAGAGGCCATAAAAAGAACTTCAACATCCTTATTCATCACGCAACGCGTCCACTCGCTGACTGTTTCACCCGGGGGAAGGTTCACGTGTTCATCTCGAACGCTATCTCCAAAGATCGTCCCTTTAATTTCGGCCTTAGGAATGGTGTATGCATTCACCCTCGAGTACAGTTTTTCTTCTTTTTCAGTCACATTAACGTAATGAACTTCGTGCACCAGCGTAATACCAGTTGGTACCTGGGCTACAACGCCTTCAGGGAGTGTCAAAGACTCTCGGCTCTGACTTGCACCCGAGCCATAGATCATGATGAAACTCCCCATATTGTCTTGATAGAGATCTTCACAATCGTACCAGCCTGGTTCGACAGGTTCCTTAAAGGGGTCGATCACCGAGATAGTCATGTGGTGCATGCCTTCATTCTGAACGGACTCCACACGATTGACGTTCGCATACCAATCATCCGCAACATAATGCGCAGGCAACTCCAGCTCATAAACGTGACACTTCCACGTTTCTTCATTGGGTGGAGCCACATAGTCAAACGCCAACTGCAGACCTTTTCCCTCTGCTGGTGGCTCCAGATAAACTTCGTTTTGCTCGTTTTTTTCGGCCCCGCAAGCATTCAATGCCAGAGCAAAAACTAATGAAAAGCGTGTGAACTTCATGATACTGCCTCTCGGAGAATCTTCTAGGTTATTGGTTAGAGACCCTATCGACTAGGGGTCAACGGTCTCAATCGCACCGGCAGAGCAACTCTTTTCCTCGGAAATTACTCGTATTGTCAACGACAAAGCGACACCGCAGCCAGATCTACTTTTTAAAATAGCGTAACCTATTGAAATGGCGTAAAATCACAGCAAACCACGGGAACCCTAAGGAAGAATTAGAGCCGATTATGAACCTCATAACGCCCCTCATTGCGAGCACCGCAGCGCATACATTGCTCGCACTAATCTTGTGTTTCGTCCCGCTCTTCAACCTCTTGGGATACGAATACTGCTTCGCAGTGACTCTTATGGCCGCAATCACCAGCTTTTTCCTTGGACTTCGCGTGAGCCACCCACAATCCCCCCTTTCCTCCTCAATCTTCCAAGCAACTTGCATGTCTATAGCACAACTGATTCCAGGACTGCTCATCATCAGCCTAAATGCCCTAAGAGTTCGAAATTGCGACTTTACAACGGGACTGGAGTTCTTTGTTTTTCTGCCGATCCCCACAGCGCTATACTCGGCAACGCTCGGATTAGTTTCCGGCCGTCTATTTCCAAATACGAAACGAAAACAACCATTTGCTCTGGGAGCCATCGTCCTCATCGCCCCTCTTCTATCGTCTTTATGGGATCTATACTGGCACCCCCCAATCTTTGTATGGGATCACCTTTGGGGGTTTTTCTCCGGAAGCCTCTATGACGAAGGCATTCAGGTCGAGCGAGAACTCTTGGTTTTTCGAGGCTTCACCTTAGCTCGAACAGTCATTCTTTTGGCCACTGTCTCATTATGGGATTCCAAAAGTACCAATCTCCTTCGAAAAGCCCTACTTCCTCTCTCACTGATAATCGCTCTCATATATATTGAGAACGTCGCAGGGCCCGCTTTAGGTTTTGGGATCAAACGAGGCGACATTATCAAGGAGTTATCTACTACTGTTGAGGTCCCAGGG
>CAXGXL010000004.1:0-19969 GCA_964013555.1 uncultured bacterium | reverse complement strand
GCTTCAGGATTCTACGAATGGCCTCGTTCTTCTAAACGCAAAGCCCCCAAACAACCCTATTATATTGGACTCACTAAATGGAAGCCCTTCGCAATGGCTGGAATCTGGGAGGAATGGCAATCCCCATCCGGTGAACTTGTTGAGTCGTGCTCTATCCTAACCACAAAAGCGAACGACACCATAAGTCCCTTTCATCATCGAATGCCAGTCATCCTCGAAGAAAAGGACTATGCTAAGTGGCTCAATAAGGACTCCAAAGAAGTACATGAGCTCTTAAGTCCTTATGCCGCCGAAGCAATGCAAGCAGTAGCAGTAAGCACCTATGTAAACAACGTCCGAAATGACGACCCCTCGTGCATTAGACCAGCACCAGTGCAGCAAAAACTCTTTTAACAAACCCATCGATTGTTGAACATATTGAGCTAAAGAAGGTCATAGCTTCTCGCCAAAACCGCGTAAGAAGCCAGGAGCATCCCCCTGAAGCCTTCATTCTCCGACCTCCCTCGAACTCTATAGTAATAATATTATTCAAAGAAGAAATCTAAACGCTCAAGGAATGGGTGAAGCCTTTAGGGCAGCTCTACCATTTTTCACATAGACCTTAAACTTCACACTACGACAACCGTGCTTGTTAATTACTGCCTCTTTACTCTTCTCCAATCGCGCGACAAACTTCTCGAAAGGCAGATTTATAGATTCACCACACTCGCTCCTGGTAGCCAAGAATTCGTCGTACACTTCCTTAAATTCACTGGTGGGTATCGCCTCTAAGAGCGTTTGAGACGAAGAAACACTCGCTGCTATTGGGCTAGAAGCCGGTGTTAGCTCGGACGTAAAACTCACTGGCTCGGACATGGTCCCCTCTGGACCAAGCAGATTCTGAACTTCTGAAGAAACTTCAGACAATAGCTCAGAATTAACTCCCAGAGGCTGAAATGAAGCCGATCTGTCTGTATCCTCCTCGGGATCTCGCTCACGCAATTGCGCCATTAGTTCTGGGCTCACCTTCATCACCGAAGTAGCACCACTGTCAACGCTTTCGTCCGAAGAAGTCTCAATCGCGTCTATGGAAGACTCAATACTATTGTCCGTTGAATACTCAGCCAATGGCTCCAATCCCAAATCATCCCATGCCGAAGTCTTTTCTCCACGGAGCTCTTCTTCCGAAATAGATCTTACCACAGCCTCAAGTTCACCGCCCGGATCCGTTACCGCTCCTGACATTGGCTTCACCTGGTCGCCGGATGCATCCAACGCACGAGTCGAAAACAAGTCAGCTACGGCCGACCCATCTCGGATCCCAAGAGCTGAAGAAGCCCCTTGGAGCCCCAAAGCATTGTCGTCGTATTGAGTAGACTCAACATGCTCGGACAAAACTGAAGCTTCGTCGCCAACAATCTCCGCACTTGCAGATACGGGACCAAAAGCTAATCCGTCAAGATTGACTGAATTAAGGTTTCCGTAAAAATCCATGGAAGCAAATTCTGTTATGGCACTCCCTCTCCCGTAAAGGTCGAAAACGCTTGGAGCAGGATTTTGTGCGTCGCTACGATTTTCGCCGCTTCCATACGCTCCTTTGCCTTTGACAACGACTTTCTTAACAAGTTGATTCAGTCGAGCCAACTCCGGCGAAAACTTGGAGTCATCGACAGATTCGACAATCGTCCCCTGCAAGGTTGCCGCAATCGAGTCGGCAATAGAAGTCACCGGCTCAATGGCTGATTTATAGGTAGCTATTCCCAAGCCAATATTCAAAATGCTCAACAAAAGAGCAAAGAATATTAGGCTATATTGAACTCCTCCTAAATCAGCATAGAGTCCAGATGGGTCCAACGTGATAAACCCTCTCAAACTGGGAGCCCCAGGTACCGCAAATTCGATAGCTTGAAGCTCACCTCGACTGGGCTCTACAAAGAGAGGAGGAAGTGCTACATTTCCCAAACCCACGATTCGAGATGACCTAACACTCGGCGCGATAGGCATAATCAACTGAGTCGATGCTAGAGGAACCTTCATAGGAAAAGGCCTTTCGCCGTAGACGGCCTTTTGCCCATCCATAACGAAAACGTGCTCTATGGAACGCCCTGCGGACACAAGACTGACTTGTTTCTCAACCATCACCAATCCAACCAGTACATCAGCCCGCGTCCGAATAGGGGCAAGACTTCTCGCCATAAATTGCCCCGCAGTATTTACGTCAAGCCAATACAAGGACTTCCCTTGAGCAACGTCACCCAAGGCCACATTTTCCTCCAAGAGCAGCCTAGTCTGAACCGGAAACCACAACGAGTCCGAAACAATTGCGACCCCTTGCGTATCCAACAACACTGTTCCCGAAATACCAGGTCTCCGTGAGCGAAAATCTGTCAAAACATCCAAGAGACGAGTCTTAGTCGCCAGCAAACGTTGCTGCTTCTTTGCATTCTGCGTCGCCTCTGTCTTTTGTCCAGAGTAGGATTGAGTAAAATCAGAAGCATAAAACTCAAAATCAGAAGCTAGACCGCCAATACTCGCCAAAGACGCTCCTTCGCGCATCAATTCGGCTCTAGGTAATTGCAGCTGAGAGCGAACATCCTTTCGAGCACCTTCGAGAGTAGTCTCTACTCCCTCCACGATTCTCGCCTCCATAGCCGACGTGCCCTGTGATACAATAGCGATCACTGAAGCGACAACGAAGGCTCCCAAGATAAACGATTGCAACCCTATCTTTTTCATCACATTTTAACTCACGGGCGCCATCAGCGCCGAGAAACTAAATTTACACAACCCCAATAGCCAAATCCGCACTCCATCAACTGCCGACTCGTACCAGACCAACCGACCAGGTCCCACGCAAACCCCACTATCAATATCTTAACCCAATTGCCTCACTCGCCACCAATTAACTTCCAGTTACGCAGCGAGACCCGTCTAACACGAAGCTCGGTACCCCAGCAACAGACCATTATCGTAGGTTACGCAGCCGGCTCTTAGTCTTGACATAATAAGGATTGTTCGGCGGAACCATCTTCAAAACGAGCTCCCACTTGGCTTTGGCAGCATTCGGATCGGAGTCCTTCAACTCCGATGCCTCATGGTACAAATCCACTGCCTTATCCGCTAGCGCAGCCAAACCTCTCGACGCCAGAGAGAAATCCGGCACATAGCCCACCGACTTCGAATATGCAGCGAAAGCCTTTTGCCAATCCTCAACGCCCAATGCCTGACTTCCCTGCAGATAATATAAATCGGCTAATTTCTTCTTCATTTGACTAACCAAAAGAGATTGGCCATAGCTAATTTGCCCTTCGAGCTCCAACGCTCGGCTTAAAAGCTTTATGCCAGGGCCTGCCCGCTTGGTCCGGTGGGCTTGTACCCCCGCCTGATATGTATCCTTAAACTCCATCATTTTCTCCGCCAGCATTCGGGCGTCCAAATTGTTGCGCTCGCCCTCCAAAAGGGCAATAGCCTCCGTGATTCTTCCCTGCGCAAAAGCCTTTTGAGGCTTTTGCAATTGTCTCTGCTCAGACCGACGAAGAGACTTCGACTCAATAACCTTCGGTGGCAACACTGCCCCATTGCTAGGAGCAACCGAAGACGTTTCCTCCAATGCACGAAGAGCCATGTCCCGAAGAGCCGCCACTTCAGCCAGACCAGCTCGAATCTCCTCGACACCGGCTAGTAACGCCAACGCTTCCTTTAATTGCCCCGCCTCCAACGAAGACCTTGCCCGAGCCACTTGGGTTTCCAACTCCAGATTAATCTTACGAATTACTTCGCTAGCGGCCTCCGAAAAATAAATAGACTCCCCCACGTCAGTGGCGTACCGATATGCCTTTTGTAGCGCCCCCTGGGCTCTACTCTTTTGGGCCAGCCTCAACTGCTCCTCGGCTCGTTTCTCTATGGCAATAGCGGCCATGTATTGCTGAGTTCGCGAGTGTTGTGGCTCCAAACTCAATAGGATCGAAAATTGGCGCTCAGACTCGGTCCACTCATGCCTCTTAAAGGCCTCAATGCCCGCCAGAAAGTGTTGAAAAACAGCATCTGACTGAGTGGAAGAAGACCCACTTGGGGAGCGTGATACGACAATTACGCAAACAATGGCAATCGTTGCCACAAACATGGCGACGCTAGTCAAAGTACTCCAAAAATACCCACCATCGCGAAAATCCCGCCATCTCTGCGCCCAACCCCCTTCGACCACCGATTCCTCGAGGGTACCGCCCCCCTCAGCAACCTCGCCCTCCTCGACAAATCGAAACAAAAGATTACCAAAACAGACTTGGTCGCCAGAACTAAGCAATGCATCACTAACCTTCTCACTATTGAGAAAAATACCGTTGTTCGATTCTTGGTCTACAACTCTAAACGCACCATCTTTCCACACAATCAAAGCATGAATTCGGGAGATAGAAGGATCTTCGATCAAGATCTCATTACTCACGGAACGACCAATATAATTGTTCCCTTTTAAAATCGGAAATTCACTCCCACTGCAAACGCCTTCGATGCAAATTAACCTACCTCCGAGCTCCCCAGCTCCTGATGGTTCAAAGTCGTGATAGACCCCGGTCTTGCCCCTAGAAACATTGCTATGATCCCCACTGGAATCTAAAAGGCCTTCACTGCCACCACTCAAAGCGTCCCAGGCGCTTGGTTGGTCATCCAACTCAGCCCAAGCTGCAGTGACTGAAGTATCTTCCGACGAGTGTACGGGTCGGCCCCAATCCTCCACCCCACCCTGCTCACCTCGAGCCGGCCCAGCCGAGCTAGGCTCAGCCTCATTAGTCATAACGATTGCTGAGGACTCTGCGCTGCCTGGAGCTTCAAGAACTCGAGTTGATTCGTGGGGCCCATCAACCACGCTTGAACTTTCATCGGAAAAAGCCGGTCCTAAATCGGTCAAACCAGTCCCCAGGGCTGGTTTTTCAACACGCTCTTCGGAGTTTTCTTCAACCGCCTCTCGAATAAGGGCACCCAATTCTGTATCAATTACAGTATGTTCTGCTTCCACCCCACCAGAGTCCCCCTCGACCTCCCTACCATCAGCCTCGGACTCGTCTTGATTTTCCAACTCAGGCATTTCGGTCTATTTCCCCCTAAATAAGAATTTGGCCAATGTCCTTAGGAACTTAGGTCGCTTGACACCCCTTTAAACTCAGGGCACAAGACCCTGTGACCCAACTGAACTCTTTGCAAAAATCATGGAGCTAGACCACATTAATTTGCAAAGACAAAGGCAGGCCTACTGACAAATAGCAATGATACAAAAACAATTCCAGTTGTCTGTATCAGGGTAAGTCTAAAAAGTCATTGTAACATTTTCCCCACTACTCGGGAGTGGGACAAGCCGATTTTAATCGGTACACGAGGTTTTTATGCAAAATACGCTCTTATTCACCGTGGTTCAAAGCCTAGTAGCTCAAACCGAACAAAACGCTATTTCAGGCTCAAGTATTTTCCTCTTGGCTGCTCTTGCACTTGCCTTTGCAGTTAGTGCGTGGGCTTTCAAACAAATCAACTCATTAAAACAAGTCGTAAGCGAAACCGAAACCAAACTCGACGGCAAAACCGAAGCGCTGCGCGAGGCCAATGCTACCGAAAGAAAACTACAATCCACGCTCGATGACAAAAATGATAAAATCCAAAAATTTAAGAAGGACATAGCTAGCCTGCGAAAAAAGAATCATTCCCATACTGAAGAAAGCAAAAAGCTGCGCGAAGCCCACAAAGCCGAGGTCAAAAAGCTAGAATCTACCCTTCAAGCAAAACCTGCCTATTCGAAACCGCAAACGGAACCGACCCCTATCGCAAAAACCGAACCACAATCCAAGCCAACCGCTCCGCCCCCTGAGAAAAAGCAAGAGGCTCGCAGCGAATCCGAGCTGGTCAAACAACTTCGCGATGAACTAGCAATGGCAAGAGAAAAAGAACAAAGAGCCACTAAAAAACTCAAAAATGAAACTGAAACCTATCAAAAAGCAAAAGCCGCACTCAAAGACATGCGGTTTCGCGTCGAGCGCTACCGCCGCGTCGACATCATGACTAAAAACCAACTAGAGTTAGCCACGGATAAACTCCTGACTTTGGGACGACAGTACTACGACTCCGTTAGTGAGATAGCCGCCCTAAAGGGAGAAGTTGTTCCGCCTAAACCCAAAGAATTGCGGGAGGCCGAAGCCGCCGCCGCAGAACGCGCCGCCGCGGCGGAGCGAGCTGCTCAAGAAAAAGACGTCGAAGCTGAAGCGCCTGTATCCCTTAAATCCATAGACGCAGCTGACCTACCAACTCTAGATAAATCAGAAGCAAAAGAAGCAGCAGAAGCAAGAGCTGTCGAAGCTTCTGCTTCTCTAACTTCTGTCGATACTCAAAACTCTAAGACAGAAACACCCCTCCAAGCTGAAGTAACCAAGAATGACCGAGCAGACAATGTAGGCGCTACTGTCTAGATAACATCGGACACTAAACCTGAGGTACTACCCCCACACAAAGCAGCTGGTAGCCCTACCTAAAACCGCTTAGACAAGAAAAGACTATGTCCCAAAACGAGAAAGTCAACCTTACTCGATTCAGCAAAGATTTGTCCCGGTCTTTATCCCGACAAGGTAAACAATTGCTTGAGTCTCCCAATCTAGCACAAGAAGTGAGTAAATTAGCTCCACTAGAAACGTATTTTATCGTCAAAGAATTGGGTATTGAAGACGCCACTCCTATATTATTGAATGCAAGTCGCACACAAATTCAGACCATCATCGATTTAGATTGTTGGACTGGAGACAAACCAGACCCCCTTGATTTAGATGCCTGGCTTGCGCCCTACGCAGCTCTGGGAAAAGAAGCTCTTCGACTTGCATTTTTCACCCTCGATACTGAACTGCAGGTAGTTTTTCTAGCCGAGTCATTTGATATTTTCGAGTACGATCCCGAAGCATCGATACATGGCTCCGGACGCACAATTGCATCGAAAATAACCCCCGATAACCTCTTCTTCTTAGAGAGACGAAAACCGAATGACGAACCGGAAGTTGATCCCTTTTTCCTGATCGACGCCATTTACCTCAACAACCTTGAATCTCCTCATCGACTCCTTATGGCGGCTAAGTGGGAATCTAGGGGGCTTCTGGAGGAGCAAGCCTATCAGTTCAGAACCGGAAGAATGGAAGACCTTGGCTTTCCTCCATTAGCGGAGGCTGTACGTATTTTCGCCGCTCCTCCCAAAAAAGCACCAGGCGTCCACGTTTCGAAATGGACATCGCAAATACAAACCCTACCGGCTATCTATGCTCGACCTCTGGCAGGAGACAGCCTATTTGCTGCCGCCCTAAGCAAGATAGAAAACACCAAACTGCTCTCAACACTAGAAAGCGATCTCATCAACCTAACGAATTCTGCAATCGTTGCTTATGGGGAAAGCCCCAAGAACTTTAGCCACAGTCAACTCATCGCCGCTCGTGTCGTCGATACCCTGAACTTAGGACTAGAGTGCTTGGTTGCTGCTGATGAGTCTTTCACTTGGCCGGAGCACGAACAACTAGCAAGCCATGGCGCTATTGCTCTAGAGCAATGGCCACTTCAAGATATCTTTCGACACGGCTATCAAGCTGTTCAAAGTTTGCGCCAAGATGCCCACCGCCTCATTCAAGACCCGGTAATTAAAACCTGGCTGGACCAGGCCCATACTGCCGATGACTATTCTCAAGACCGCCTAGATCGTGAGTTCCTTGATGCGCTTTGTGCCATGCGTCCTCTCTACGCCGGATTTGATCCCCTTAAGCCAAAAGACGCGAGAGCATTTCGCTGCAAAAAAGAAATTCTCACCGCTTCCAATAGAATCGACCAAATTCGGGATCGGATCGGTTAACCCAACTTAACCTATCGCAACCATTCTCTGAATGGGCAATAGCGCTGCTTCGATGAGCGACTCTGGCATGTTCACCTCTGGAGACATGTCTCGAAGGCAAAGATACACTTTCTCTAAGGTGTTTAATTTCATATAAGGACAGGTGCTACACCCGCAGCTCTCGCCCTCAAGCCCCTTGGCTTCCGGCGCAGCCGGAATAAAACACTTCTTAGGGGATGCTTGTCTCATGGTATGGAGAATTCCCGATTCAGTCGCAACAATAAATGTCTGAACTTCAGAGAATTGAGAATAATCCAAAAGTGCCTTTGTCGAACCAACAAAAGCCGCATGACGCAACACCGTTTCTTCGCACTCCGGATGCGCAATAACTTCAGCTCCCGGGTTTTCTGCCATCAATTTGATCAAATGACGCTCGTTGAAGGTTTCGTGTACAATACAGGACCCCTGCCACAAGAGCATGTCCCGCCCCGTCATTTTCTGAAGATAACGCCCCAAATTAACGTCTGGACCAAAGAGAATTTTTTTCTCTTCGTCGATTGCCTCAATCACCTTCACAGCATTCGTAGAAGTACACACGTAATCCGAAAGGGCCTTAATCTCCGCGGTGGTATTGACGTAGTTTACAACAACATGGTCTGGGTGTTGAGCTTTGAATTCGGCGAACTCATCGGGTGGACAACTATCCGCTAACGAACAACCCGCGGCCAGATCCGGTAAAATAACGCGCTTTTGAGGATTCAAAATCTTGGCAGTTTCCGCCATGAAATGGACCCCGCACAACACAATCACATCTGCATCAGTTCTCTGCGCTTCGCGGGCCAGTGCCAAAGAATCTCCAAGAAAATCAGCAATGTCTTGGATATCCGGTTCTTGATAATAGTGCGCCATGATGACCGCATTGCGCTCTTGCTTTAATTTTTCGATTTCTTCAAAGAGATCGAGGGATGGATCCACACTGAGTACCACCGTACTCTCCTTAGCCCGAGAACCGTTACTTATTGATATTACGGTCGAGGGCTCTAGCGATACCCTCCTCGATTTTGCCCGCCATGGGCCTAAGTAACAGCCCTAATTTAATTTCTACCTGAACCGTCGTATCGTCAACCTTAAAATCACCGCTGACCCCGGTACCCTTAATCTGAGCCGAATTTCCTGCCCAAGCTAATGTAACCCCATAACGTTCTTTAAGTTTTTCCTCGACAGCAACCATCATTTCTTTGGCTTGCGCAGCGCTTCCCCTACCATGCTCTCGTTCAAGTTTAATCTTCGACATGGAATCCCTCGACTGCGTTAGAATATTTGCGATAGGCCACAACGGCCAAAATAGACGCTTACCGCCCATTGAACACCTTGTAAATACAAGGAACTCAATTCTCGACGATCCTTTCAATTCCCCTGAGAAATGCCTCCCCCAAAAACGTACTTTCGACACACTCCCTTCGAAAAAATATCCGAGAAATTAAAGAAGAATTTCTTTGGAATATCCGCTTTTAATGGCAGGCTAAAGCATCCATCGCCTCTTGCGCGAGCCGGCGATGAAGACATCCATTGAAGAGATCTCGACACAAGATTTTGCTTGCCTATTATTGAGATTTACCTATGACGGGGGCTGCATGATGACAAATCCAGGCTTTACACATCTTCATCTTCATACCCAATATTCCCTCCTTGATGGCGCCATTCGAATGGATGAACTTTGCCCTGCCATCAAAGAACAAGGAATGAACCAAGTTGCCGTCACAGATCATGGCAACATGTATGGGGCAGTGCACTTCTACAAATCAGCTAAGAAGCACGGCGTCAAACCCATTCTGGGCTGTGAAGCTTATGTGGCAGGCGATAGAGGCCGCCACGATAGAAGCATCCGACACTCAGCCCACATGGTTTTATTGGCTAAGAATAATGAAGGCTACAAAAACCTCCGCTACCTCACATCAATGGGATTCTTGGAGGGCTTTTATTACAACCCTCGTGTAGACAAGGACCTCTTACGAAAACACAACAAAGGCATCTATGCTACCAGCGCTTGCTTAGGTGGGGTTGTCAATAAATGCCTTCTCAAAGAAGGGCCCGATGCGGCAGCCAAAGCGGCTGTCGAATTCAAAGAGATTTTTGAACCCGGCCATTTTTTCTTAGAGATTCAAAATAACGGTTACGTTGAACAAGACAAAGCAAATCAAGAATTACTTAACATCGGTGAAATTTACGATATCCCGATGATTGCCACCGCAGATGCCCACTACAAAAACCCCGAAGACTCCGATGCTCATGAAATTCTAATGTGCATCCAACAAAATCGCTCTCTACGTGAATTTCGTGAGCGAATGACCCACTCGGACGACCTCTTCATTCGAAACCCGCAACAAATGTGGGACGCACTCGGTAACCTCTGCCCAGAAGCTATCGAAAACACAATGCGGGTGGCCAACGATTGTAATGTCGAGCTCACCCTCGGCGAAGTTTACCTCCCAAACTTTGGGGTTCCCGAAGGTTTTACAAGAGAAGACTACCTTGAGAAAATCACTGTCGAAGGCTTACGTCAGCGTATCAAGGAGGCCAACTATCCTATCGACGAAGCCCTCTACAAAGAGAGACTCGAGTATGAACTCGGAGTCATAATCAAAATGGGGTTTCCCGGTTATTTTTTAATCGTCTGGGACTTTATCAACTACGCCAAAAAGCAGAATATTCCTGTCGGACCTGGCCGAGGCAGTGGAGCGGGCAGCCTTGTGGCCTGGTCCCTTCGAATCACGGACCTCGACCCCATTCCCTACGACTTAATTTTCGAGCGCTTCCTAAACCCTGAGCGGGTTTCTATGCCCGATTTTGATATCGACTTTTGCCAAACACGCCGTGGCGAAGTAATCGACTACGTTAGCCAGAAATACGGCGAAAAGAACGTTGGCCAAATCGTCACGTACTCTGCCTTGTCTGCCAAGAGTGTGATCAAAGACGTTGGTCGTGTAATGGAAGTTCCCTATGCAGAGGTAAATGAACTCACCAAGCTGATTCCGGGCTTAGTCAACGGGCGCAAAGTTAGTATCGAGCAAGCACTCCAAATTGAGCCCCGATTAACGGAAATCCAATCGGAAAAGCCTATCTATAAGGATATCATTCGTATCGCGCAAAACCTCGAAGGCCTCAATCGCCAAACGGGAATGCACGCAGCGGGAATCGTTATCGGCGACAATCCCCTTTGGGACTATGTCCCTATCTGTCGCGGCAAAGATGGCGAGATGGTCACTCAATTCGCCAAAGATGAAGTTGAAGAAGCTGGTCTGGTTAAATTCGATTTTCTCGGTTTAAAGACGCTTACCGTGGTTGCCAATGCTGTTCGACACGTTCGCAATGCACCTGGCGATGGACCTTTGGGAGCAAACAAAGATTTTGATATCGAAGCAATTGGACTGGAAGATGCCAACGTCTATAAGCTAATGGCTTCCGGTGATACTGACGGTGTCTTTCAATTGGAATCCTCTGGGTTCAAAGAACTCCTTAAAAGGCTAAAACCGGATTGTTTTGAAGACATTGTCGCAGCGGTGGCGCTTTATCGTCCCGGGCCACTTGATGCCGGAATGGTAGACGACTACATCGCTTGCAAGCATGGTAAAAAAGCGGTGACCTACCCGCATCCGGTTTGCGAACCCATTATGAAATCAACCTATGGGGTAATCGTATACCAAGAACAAGTTATGCGAATAGCGGTTGATCTGTGTGGCTTTACAATGGGTGAGGCCGACGTGCTTCGAAAAGCCATGGGCAAGAAAAAAGAAGATGTCATGGCTAAGATGGGCGAGCGTTTCATCAACGGTGCCTTTGAAAAAAATGGTATGCCCAAAAAAGACGCTCATGAGCTCTATGAATTGATCAAGAAATTCGCCGGGTATGCATTCAATAAAAGCCATTCGGCAGCCTACGCTATAATTAGTTACCAAACCGGGTTCTTGAAATGTTATTATCCGGTGGAATTTATGGCTGCCTTGCTTTCAACTGAGATGGGAACTCAAGAAACAGTCGTACGCTATATTCAAAGTGCCCGCGAGAGCGGAATAGAAGTGATGCCTCCAGACGTCAATCACTCGGAGAGAGACTTCTCCGTGGTCAGAAAAAAAGTGGATAATACATTGGGCCCCCCACATATCCTGTTTGGGCTTGGAGCGGTCAAAGGTGTAGGCGACTCGGCAATTGAGGCCATTATCGCTACGCGCAATGAGCTCGATGAAAAGGGGTTTGGCTCTATTTATGGATTCTGTGAAAAAATAGGCACGCGAAAGATCAACAAAAAAGTAATGGAAGCCTTAATCAAAAGTGGTGCAATGAACTGCTTTGATAAACCTCGCTCTCAACTATTTGAGGTCATTGAGAAAGCCCTCGAGGCTGGCACGGCCGCCGCAAAAGACAGACAAACCGGACAAACGAATTTATTCGCCGCATTTGCAGCATCCGGTGATACCAGCACCGTCCAAGAATATTACCCGAATATCTCCGAATGGAACGAAAAACAGCTTCTTCGATTTGAAAAACAAGCCTTGGGATTTTATATATCCAGTCACCCCTTAAGCCCCTATGTGGATGATCTGCCCCGACTCACCACCACCAACACCGCAGGCCTCGAAAAGGTAGCAAGGCATAGCAAAAGTCGATTTAGTGAAGTTGTTATCGCCGGGGTTGTATCGGCCTATCGAGAACGCACTCTTAAGAGCGGTAAAGGCAGAATGGCTTTCGTAACCATTGAGGATTTACACGGTAGCGTGGAAATGATCGTGTTCAGCAAGGTATTTAACGAAGTCGAACAACTACTAAAAGGAGATGATGCACTCTTGGTGCGTGGCATTCCCTCGATTGAAGGAGCCGATGAAGAAGGGGGTGGTTACGTCAAAATGCGCTGCTCAGGAGTTGAACTTCTCGCGGATGTTCGAGCGACGCGTACCCAAAGGGTTGATTTTCAGATTCCCCTCGAATTAGCACACAATGCGAATATGAAGGCCCTCAAAACACTTCTTTTTAAACACCGAGGCGGTATTCCAGCAAAAGTAACGCTCATCAACCCTGGAGTAACCGAAACCACGATCGCATTGCCCGACACCCTTCGGGTCAATCCTTCTGAAGAGTTGCAATGCTCGGTCAACCGCCAGTTTGGTCAAAAAGTCGTCCGACTACAGTGAGTTTCAGCTCTCTACATCCAGCTTTGATCGCCTGCTCCGTCATGGTATGCATATGACTTCATGAAACTATCATTCCTCTTTGTTCTTGTGATTTCTTGGTGGAGCATCGCCTCGTTGGCACACGCTAAGAGCGACGAGCAAGACAGTATTTGGAAAATCTCGGAAAATCCCGATGAAACAAGGATCGAGATCCCCGTCATTGTGGACCTAGAAGCGTCCGCGGCACTCATTTTCGAGAATCTCGATGACGAAGGATTTTTATCCAAAACAATTCAATTCGCCGCATCCAGTGAATTCGAAGCGACCTCATGGCTTTGGTTCAATGCACTCCTTGATACCGGCCATCTATCGTATGAAGACAGTGAATTACTAAGTCCAGACGAAGACTCGATCGAGGGTACTCGCTCGGCTCTGGATTTTTTCGCCAGTGGAGATCCTCTCCGAGAAATTTCCCTAACGACCAGTTACAATGGAATTTCCCTGCAATTAGGTCGAATACCCAACTCCATTGGCGATGGACTTATTTACTCCAATTACGGCTTCGGCGCTATCGCAAGGTTCGACGGTGATATTCGATTCGACTGGCCCATTCTTATAGAACTAAGCACCCAGATGGTGGGCTCTAAATGGAGCGACTATTCCTCTAAGCACACCATTTCTTCACTTCATCTTGAATACGAGCTATCCCAATACGAAAGTATTTACATTCTTGGAGCAAACTACCAAGAGCAAATGAACAACCTTACCAATGTCATCATGGCGCCCAATTTCGAAATACGCCAAGCAAATATGGCGGAACTTTGTGATGACAACCCCAATTCCCACTCCTGCTTAGTAACGAGCCTGCAACTTACGATTCCTGGTAACCAGACCCTAACCGAGAGCACAGGAAGGTTAAGGTACATTGGAATCGGGGGAAATATGCTCCTATCAAACGGACTTAGCCTCCGCGGCATTTTGATAGGAATGTTTGGCCAAGCCAAAAGTTCCACATCTCTTCCCCCGCCAGTTCAAGCCCCTCCCGAAAATCGAGGTTCGCCCCAACCCGATCCCCGGGAACTAGAGAACCTCGAATTTGATGCGACATTTAGGGCATGGGCAACTCAACTTCGAGCAACCCTTGTTCTAAACGACTATTGGGAGATGGGTTGGGAGTTCTTTGCGCTCTCAGGCAACCCGACCGATCTTGCACCCCACCCCGATACTCAAGAAATTTACACTAGCTTTGTAGGCATTTCACCTTATTGGGCATGGAGTGGAATTTTCTTTGATAGTGGCTTAAACCGTAACGCTTACGCCAGTAAAGCAAAAGCAGCTGGTGTCTTCGGACGAGGAGTCGCAGGTACAGGCCCCACCCTCAACTACACGACCCCCACTATTACACTAGAGCTTCAAGCACTCGGACTCTACGCTTTAAATCAAGCTAGCTCCCCTTTTGCAGCATATCCAACCTACGGAATTGAATTAAATAGTATTGTAGATTGGAAAATCAATCGCTACCTTGGTCTTGCGAGCGAAATTGACGTTTTTTTTCCAGGAAATAGTTACCTAGATACGGGCACCTCCTATCGACTCTTGGGATTTCTCAATGGCCAATTTAATCTTTAACATAAAACAACTGGCCCTCGCGGCTGGTTATATCTTCTTATGCGCAGTTCCCCTCGCGTTTGCTCATCCCCACAACGAAAAACACGAGCCACCAGAACCCAAAACACAGACTCAGCAAAGTAGCGCCAAGGACGATAAACCAAAGACCGATAAACCAAAGACCGATAAACCAAAGACCGATAAATCGAAGGCAGATACATCGAAGACCGATAAATCAAAGACCAACCAGAAAAAAGGTCAGCCAGCGGCCAAAACGAAGCAAGGAGAAAAAAAGACTACTCCCACGCCAAAGCAACTCACGAGAGAAGAAAAAGAAATAGTGGAAAACCTAGAGTTGCTTCTGCTCTTAGAACTGCTCAAAGATTACGACCTATTTGACGAAGATCCTAAATGAGAAGCTAGATTATCAGCTACAAGCCAGTGCTTGAGCTCTAACGCTTATCTAGATCAGTGAAGTCGCGCTGATTTGCCCCGGTATAAACCTGGCGAGGTCGACCAATTCGCCCTTTGGGATCATCACGCATTTCCTTCCATTGCGCAATCCATCCGGGCAGCCTTCCCATAGCAAAAAGAACGGTAAACATATTCGTTGGAAAGCCAAGAGCCTTGTAGATGATACCAGAATAAAAATCGACATTCGGATAAAGACTTCTTTCACGAAAATAATCATCTTCTAGAGCCGCTTGCTCCAATTCCTTTGCAATGCCCAGGAGGGGATCATTGATCCCCATCTTATCCAAAACCTTGTCGCAGTACTTCTTGATGATAGTCGCCCGCGGGTCGAAGCTCTTGTACACGCGATGCCCAAACCCCATAAGCCGGATACCGCTTTCTCGATCCTTAACTTTTTCAATGAACTGCTGAACCGTTAAACCACTGGCTTGGATAAAGTTGAGCATCTCAAGAACTTTTTGGTTCGCTCCGCCATGAAGGGGGCCCCACAATGCACAAATTCCCGCAGTAAGAGAGGCATAAAGATTAGCTTGGGAGCTCCCGACGATTCGCACCGTAGAGGTGGAGCAATTTTGTTCATGATCTGCGTGAAGAATAAAAAGAATATCCAAAGTGCGGGCAATTTCCGGATCCACCACATAAGGCTCTGTGGGCATCGCAAACATCATACGCAAGAAATTCGCGCTGTAGCTCAATGAATTGTCAGGATAAATTAGAGGATATCCACGAGATTTGCGATAAGCGAAAGCCGTAATCGTAGGGAGCTTTGCAAGCAAACGCACAGTGGTAATATACATTTGCTCTTCTTTTTCAATGGGATAGCTATCCTGATAAAAGGTAGATAACCCAGAAACAACCGAAGATATAATCGCCATCGGATGCGCATCCGGTGGAAAAGCATCGTAGAAACGACGCATATCTTCGTGAATCAACGAATGCTGGGTAATATCCTGCCGAAATTGCGCCAATTGAGTTCGATCAGGGAGCTCTCCCCAAATCAAGAGCCAAGCAACCTCTAAAAACGAAGCTTTTTCGGCTAATTGCTCGATGGGATATCCCCTATACCGCAACACCCCCTGTTCACCGTTCAAAAAAGTGATCGCGCTTTCACAAGCTCCGGTACTTCCGTACCCAGGATCGATGGTAATATAGCCAGTTGAAGCTCGAAATTTCGAAATGTCGATAGCTCGCTCCCCTTCGCTTCCTACAACCAGCGGTACCTCATGTGTCTGTCCAGCAATCTCTATCTTAGCAACTTCACTCATTATTTTCTCCACTATGACAACTTTTCGGGACGTCTATCGCGCTAGGGCGCCACCGTGTTATATGACGAATTATGCGCCGTGTCGAACTAAGTGTCCGCTCCCCCACTGCCGCTTCATGGCTTGTCTGTGCCGCCGGCATTATCTGTACGGGAGAGCTTTATTATGAGGTCCAAAAACCTCAAATAGCCCGAATACTGGGGCAACCGTTCACTGATGGGGAGCTTTTCCCGATCATAATCCTGCTTTCTTTACTCACTATCTCCGCGATTTGTTGGCTCCTAAGCCTCTATTGGAGCCCAGGAAAAATCACATTTGATCGTGAAAGTCGAATTCTTACGCGCCTCAAATCAAAATGGTTCCGCCAAATTGCAGTTAAGGCCCCGATTGAATCCTGGCGAGTCGAAATAACCTACTTCTCCCAAAAAGATAAAGATAACAAACACTTCAAAAAAGTGTTATTGGGAACAAAAACCCACGCGGAGATCATTCTTTTTGCTGATTTGCACAAAGGAGAAGCCCTGATTCAGCTTTTTGAAGAATTAAAAGAAGAATGGGGGAATTACGTAGTCACAATCGAAGCACCCTGATAGACCTGTCTAAAAGAATCCACGAATGAATCAACATTAATATACCAATGGGTATAGGAAGGATGTCATCGTGAAATCGATTGTAAATGCTGCGATCATTTTCGGGTCTTTGACCCTAATCGCACTGCCCACATTTGCAGGAGTCAACGATGGAGGTGGAGGCGTTCGACGCGCCAATGTCCCACTCGATAGCATTGGCTTTTTTACAGCGTATGCACTTTTGGGCCTTGCCTATTTTATACGTCGAATTCGTACTTAGTGACTTGGGGAATGCCATTTCAATCGAGCAGAGTAGCCACTTTGCTCCTCAGTGCTGGATTCATTTTACAAGCTATCCCCCTTTGGAATGCCATTGAACAATCCAATGATGACCTGGCGTCGACACTCCGAGCGGTTGCCTGCATTGTGGCCGCTCTCGCTCTTATCGTAAGGCTTCCCGTCCAACCGTCATCCAATCCAAGGTCATGGATTGTGCTTTTGCTCCTGAGTTGCTTGCCAATACTATCAATCGATTTGCCTATGGCAATGGCAAGTTTAAGTTGGGGACTCTATGCTATTGCAGCACTACAATGTATGCAACGAAAGTCTGACGAAGTCAGTCGCCTGCTCCTTTTGCTACTGCTCTGCCTTTGTTTTCCATTAGAAACCATTTACTCCTCCCTACTAGACCCTTACATACAATTTTCTACCGCCTTTTACGCTGCCCCACTGGTGACTTGGACCGGTTTTCCAATCGAAATTGTGAACCCCCAAAGCGCCATGCTATACGGCAACGATTTAATAGTACACATCACTCCCCTCTGTGCCGGTCTCCAAACTTTTACCAATATTCTCTCAATCGGCATTATCGCGAGCCTCTTCTTTCTCAAAAGCAAATACAAACAGCTGGTATTTTGTTCACTCACCCTAATTGTGAGCTTTGTAATGAATACTCTGCGCATCGCAATCAGTACTCACGCGGCCAATAACTTACTAGGCACCACAGGAAACTGGGAGTTAGCCCACGAGGTCATTGGGTATGCTTCTTTTGCAGCGACCTATTTATGCCTCTTTGTACTTATTAAGAAGCTCCAAACAAGTTCTTTGTTTAGCACGCGAATCTAAGCGAATCACCCGTCCCCCAAATGTCCTTTTGGGGATGTCATACGGTCAAAGGTCGGAAAAATTTTCTTCCGATTTTCAGTCCGATACTCTCTTCCAACATGGGCATCCTTCAAGACTTCGGCCCGAACCCCGGCCGGAAAATACTCGGGATGAGGCTTATCTTCTAACTGCATTAGAAATTCAGCCAAGGGTTCCCAGCGAAGTCCCATTTCGGCGAGAGCCTTTCCTGCAAAAATATCTGCTCTTGTCTCCTCATGCCGACAAAGCGCTTCTAACTCTTCTTGAGTAAGTTGCTTGCGATCCTTATACTGGTTCCATCTTTTAGGGCGATGCCCGATTTCATGAGCCAATACTCCAAGTAAAATCTCGGGCTTGTCTTTACAGTACTCTAGAAGTTTCGCTCCCACATAAATACAGCCCGATTCATCTACCATAGCGATAGTGCCATCAGCTAAAACCAGTTCATAATCCTCATCCGAATCACCGGCCATTGTTGCAAACTTCTTCTTGTACTTTCTCAACAATTTCATTTGTTCTGCTAAATGCGGGAAATGAGCAATATCCAAGATGGGAGGCTTAGCCTTCCCAAAAAGCGCGTCTTGCACCTGTTTTCCAACCTCGGGCGCCTGAGCAGACTTTCCAGCATTAGCAGTATCCAGGTTTTGGTTCAGGGAGTTGAATCTAGTACCAATTCCGCCGTCAATTCGAGACATGCTGTGAGTTTACAATGAATAACCAACGAAAGCATCCTTTGAAACGCATTAGCGAGCACCCACTGAATATTTCTCCTCATTGGTCTTGATTTATGGGATGAACCTCCCCGATACTCTTGAAAATGGATAGTCAGACACAATCACATAAAAAGGCAAACGACGCTGCCATCTTAGAGCAGATTTTCGCAGGAGACCTGCAAAGCGCCAGCATTATTGAGGAAACTCAAGAACTTGAAGAGATCCCTCTCGGTGAACATCCCCACTATTCGAAAATCTTGCAACTAGCTAGGAAAGTATCGTCTACAGAAGCACTCAACCGACCATCTTTGTTTGAAAATCTAACGTCAAGCTGGAGAACATCTCTCGAAGATCTTCCCTTTAGTAAGATTGCTTTCCAGCTATTCAAAAAGCAAGCAACCGGCTTTGTTCGAATTACCCACAAAGACCGAACCCGGGTAATTGTTCTTAGCGCAGGCCTTCCAATTAATGCTAGCTCCAATATTGACACAGAACGCTTTGGAAATTTTTTATTGATGCGCAAAGCCATCACGGAAACTGAAGCAACGCAGGCCCACGAATTATGCAATAAAAAAGAGATTTTTCTGGGAGCCGCCTTACTCGAATTGAATCTTGTTACGATAGAAGAACTTCACCGCTACCTAGAGCAATACTCGAGGTTTCTCTTATTTCCAACCTTTCAATGGACACACGGCCAGGTAGATTTCTTCACAGAGCCAAAGGCTATGATGATGTTACCAGTTATCAACCTCTCCTTTATGGGAATCATGAGAGCTGGTATTTGGGGAAATCGGCCTCTTGACTTAGCCACAGTCAAGCGCGTGTCCAATAACCTTCTACACCGCACCACCAAGCTGATTCTGCCCAATCCACTCGGTACCTTAGAATGGGAACTAACCGACACCGAACGACAGGTTGCACAACACCTTCAAACCAACAAGAAACTCGAATCCCTCATTCTTGATTTTTCAGAACCACGCGAGCAAGCCAAAGCTCTCCTAGCTGCCTACCTATTGCTCCAAATCGGCGTACTCGAAATACAGGTTGCAAAAAGTATACAAGGGTTAGAGATTCCCCAGATCCAAGACCCAGAGTCCACCAAGCAAGCAGATTATCCAAAAGACAGCAGCGATGAACTAAACTCCTACCTTAAAAACAAACGCGTAGAAACAACAGCGCGTAAACAACTACTCGCAGGAGAACCGCAACAAGCACT
>CAXGXL010000003.1:0-20165 GCA_964013555.1 uncultured bacterium | reverse complement strand
TTCGCAGGAATCGTATTCTTTTCCGAACCAAAACTCGAGAACACTGGATGGGGATTCTTTAAGCATGGGGCACCAAATTCCGTGGTTGTGTACGATGCTATCGTACCAGTAGAGGGACTGGTGAGCACTGCTTTTTTGATGGAGGGTGAGCTTAGTGAGCAAAGGAAGACTAGAGTATGTGGGAGAGTCTCCTGAGACCTCGATAGAGCAAGTACTTGATCATGTGCTTTAATAGCCATCCCGTTGCAGGATATCGTTCATCAAAGGTTACAGTCCATGAGAGTCGTGTTTTTGAGTCGCAGGGCTGAAGATGTATTTCGCCTAGATGATTGGCAATGGGGAAACCTCTGAGTACGGTATAGGTCATCCGATGGGGCGGCTCGAAAGCAAGTACCTTTTCTTTTACCACAAATCCCGCTTGTTCAAAAACACGAATGGCGCCAGCTCCGTTTGGCGGTGGACAACCTTTTTGCTCTAAGTGGATTCTCATTCCGGGAACAAACCACCGATGCATTTGGCAATGGTCGCTAACCAGATCCCAGAGAACATTGGTGGAGACTGCGAAAGTTCTCTCGTGATGCACTACGTAACTCATGGGCGAACTATCCTAGTTTCGTTGTTCCAAAATAGAATTATGGAATCAATGGATTTTCGTTGTGGTGTTTGCGAAAAGAGGATTCTGCCAAGAGCCCTCGGCAAAATGGGTACGATTTGCACTAGAGTTTAACGCCCCTTGTATTCCATCATTTCTTGCATCGCACTCTCTGCTTCTTCGGCTATAGCCATTTCTTCTTGTGCAATTTCAACGCACTCCTCGCAGAGTTTCATGCGTTTTTTGCCCATTTTCATTGGAGTTAGTTCATCACTCTCTTCGCCGCATTCTTGGCAGGTCATTGTGCGTTTCCTTTAACTGGAGTTCCAGAAGATTATAACGCGATGCAAGATTTTGTCGATGACTAGAAGATAATTAATGTTCGCAGGCTTCAACAAGACCGTTGGCAGCCAAGTACCCGGTTGACCAAGCCCATTGAAAGTTAAAGCCTCCAATACGTCCATCACAATCGAGGATTTCTCCAACCAAAAAAAGACCGGGCTGAAATTTGGATTCAAAGGTTCTTGGCTTTATTTCTTTCAAGGGAATACCACCGCTTGTCACTTCGGCGCTATTCCATCCTCGATGTTGATAAACAGGGAGCGGCAATTCAACTAGGGCTCTTAGCCATTGACGTCTTGTTTGTTTTGTGAGGGTGCCTAAAGTTTGTCCTATGTCTAGGTGCAGGAAGTTTCCCAAAACTCGAACTAGTGGCTTTGGCAGTTTCTCTCCAAGCATGTTTCCAACGCTCTTTGCGTGGTGTGCTCGAGTCGCATCGAGAAACCATGTTTCCGCTTGCTGGAAAGTGATTTCACCGAGAAGATTGACTTGAAGCTGTGGGTTTTTGCCATGGTAGTGGCTGCGAATCCAGGTTCCACTAATATCCATAGCAACTGGACCGCTGATGCCGAAATGAGTCCAGAGCATTGAACCCATTCGCTTTTCGACTCGTTTGTTTTCGACCCAGACGCTTAATTCAGCAGGGTGTGAGAGGCCAGACAGATCTGAATGGAAAAAATTATCTTGCAAGACTAGGGGAACCAGAGCTGGAAGTGGGTGTACTAGACTGTGGCCGGCTTCAATGGCGAATTCGAAGCCTTTACCGTCGCTACCTGACTTGGGGAGAGCCTTGCCGCCGGTTGCTAAGACCACTTTTTTTGACCGAAATTGATTGTTCGCAACATCAAGGACAAAGTGGTTGCCAGCGGGGCGCAAGTTCTCGACCCGCGAACTAGTTAGAATTTTAATTCCGAGGGCTTTGCATCGTTCGAGTAGCGCAGTGAGGACTGATCGGGCCGAGTCTGAAGTGGGAAACAATTTTCCAGTTGTTTCTGTTTTTAGAGAGACTCCGAGGGCTTCAAACCACTGGGCTGCTTGAATGTGATTGAAGGATTTGAGGGTTCTTCGAATAATGTTGACGGAGCCGTTGTAATCCGTTTCGTCAACCTGGTTGTGGGTAACATTGCATCTGCCACCACCTGAAATAAGAATTTTAGCGCCTAATTTTCGAGCACCGTCCAAAATGAGAATTCGTGTATCTACACCCTTTTCGAGGGCTTTCTCGGCGGAGAAAATAGCGGTCGCGAGGCCCGCGGCACCTCCGCCAATAATTGTGATGTCCCAAGGCTTTTCTTGCATAGGCAACCTTAATTGGAGTGCTATTGCCCGGCTTTAACGTTTATGACAAGTCGGAAACGAATTTTCCTTCTTGCAATTGATGGTAATTAGGATATCCGCGCAGCTATCAGACCTAGCGAGCGAGTTTTGTGTCAGATGAAGCCGTGAGTTCCGCCTGCGTGCAAGCTTTCGAATACTAGAATTGCAGTGACGACAAGATGTCTTATGATGAGCGAATTTTTACCCGATCCTTTTCGTTGTTAACTCTTGGGCATTTCCTACAGGCTTTAGGGTTTTCTTCTATGCCGTTGTTACCGCTCTACTTGGGGCACCTTGGTGCAAGCAGAGGGGATATTGGTAGCATTATGGCCGCGTCGGCGGTTGGCGGATTGCTTTCGAGGCCTCTGGTAGGCTGGTCACTCGATAATTGGGGACGGAAACCTACCTTGCTCTTTGGAACTGTGATGATGGCCGCTGCTATGGCTTTGGTTTCGATGATTACTGAAGTAGGCCCTATAGCGTACGGTATGCGATTTGTGTTTGGAATGGCAGCGGGGGCTCTTTTTACGGGGTATTATGCGGCAGCAGCTGATTTACTTCCGTCGAGACGTCGCACCGAGGGCTTAGCTCTTTTTGGAATTTCTGGTTTGATCCCCTTGGCACTGAATCCTGTTTTGGGGGAGTTCGGGTTTGGTGTTGCCGAATTGAGGTGGTTCTTTCCTGCTCTTGGGGTGATTATTTTGACCTCGGTTGGGTGTATTCTTAAGCTCGAAGAACCGGGTTTTAAGGAGATTCGTGAGCCTATTGATTGGCGAAGAGTCAGAGCGGGGCTCTTAGAGCCTCAATTGTGGCCTGTTTGGTTTGCTACGGTTATTTTCGCCGGCCTTGTGGCCATGTATATGGCATTTTCCACCGTTTCAGCTCAAGCGAAGGGAGTCGCAAACCCTGCACTTCTTTGGCTTTTTTACGGAGGGGCGGCAGTTACCGTTCGGGTTTTTGGAGCGCGGCTTCCCGATAGATTAGGGCCACGAAATATGGTTGCTCCGGCATTATCACTCTATATTTTAGCATTAATCGTGGTTTCTGGGGCCCAAACAAGGTCGGGAATTCTACTCTCGGGGCTCTTGGCTGGCCTTGGACATGGTTATTCGTTTCCTGTCATTGCGAGTCAAGTGGTTGGGAGAGCAGCGGTACGGATTCGCGGCTCCGCTATGGCGATGTTTACCGCGCTATGGGAAATTGCGGCCGTGACGATGACACCTATCTTTGGGGCTATTTCAGATAGATTTGGTGATGAGTTTATGTTCTCTCTGGCTGCATCCTGCGCGGTTTTGGGGCTGCTATGCTGGTGTGGGCTGGAGCATTGGCGGGGCCCGGCCGAAGTGAGAGGATCCCCACGGTGATTTTCTTTTTTTTTTTGCGTTTTGTGCTTTCGCAATTTTAGTGCTGGGGCTATAGGTCCGGCCAGATCCCCATTCCCCTTCTAGAAATGGAGGGTGCTTGGACTCCACCGGTAGCTTACTTTGGATACCGGTCGCAGTTGGAAGTGAGACCCAAGGATGATTTTTTCGATTTTTGCGAATGCCTCCTATAGTGAGATGACCGGAAGTTTGGCGGGGTATGGAAGGCCGAAAGGTTCGATCGAGACTTCATTGAGCAGTGATGGAAGTACACTGACGATTAAGGTCGTGGGCCGATTCGATTTCAGTCTTCATGAGGCATTTCAAAGGGCTTACGAAACCCATGGAAAGCCCGGAATGAGTTACGTGATCGACCTCTATGCCACGGACTATCTCGACAGTTCTGGCTTGGGAATGTTGCTATTGATGCGTGAGAATGTGGGGGGCGAGCGAGCTGATATTCGATTGACTGGTGGAAGTGAGCAGATTCAAAAAAATTTGAAGATTGCAAAATTTAACCTACTTTTTCCCCAATTATAGGGCCTTTTGTTTCTTTTGTGCTCTTGAGCTGGTTTGTAGAGCTAACTCCCTCTTTATTGGTTTTTTCTCTTTTCTTTGAATAATTGAAATTTTGTTCTGGGTACTTCAGAGCCTAGAGCCCATCATACTCGGAATTCAATCGTAGATTCGGGCTATAAGCGTTAGGGGAGAGTGTTCTTTGGGGCTGTGGCCAGCCAATTGGACCGGGTCCGACTTTACTTATTTTGACCTTTGTCAGTGAAAATCTGGATCTCTCTAGGGAATCGAGCATAGATTCCCAAAAGAAATCCAATTATTGATTTGGATACAATGGGAAAAGGCCAAAAACCGGTGGGACGTGTTTTTGGAATTGTGAGCATCAAATTGAGATCTCAACGAGTCTTGAGGTTGATGCCCATGGTTATTTGGGGGGACTCTGTGAACGATTCATCTTTGACGGTGGGAATTGAAGAAGAATACCTTTTGGTAGACGTGCTCACTCGAAATTTGGCGGAAGATCCGCCCAAAGAGCTTTTGAGCGATTGTCAGGCACGTCACCAAGATCAGGTTACCCCGGAGTTTCTACGGGCTCAGATTGAAGTTGCTACTAGTACCTGTACTTCAATTCAGGGAGCTCGCGATGAATTGAGGGAGCTTCGTGGTACAATTTCATCGGTTGCTTCGAAATACGGTTTGGCTCCGATAGCTGCGGCTACTCACCCTTTCGCCAAGTGGAGCAAACAAAAGACTACCTCTAAGGCTCGCTATGCAACCCTCGACTCGGAACTCAAGAGTATTGGCCGAAGGCTTGTGACGTGTGGAATGCACGTGCATGTTGGAATTGAAGATCCTGATTTGAGAATCGATGTTATGAATCAGGTAACCTACTTTTTGCCCCATCTTCTGGCTTTTTCTACATCCTCTCCTTTCTGGGATGGCTATGATACTGGGCTCAAGTCCTATCGAGTTTCTGTTTTCGACGGTTTACCGCGGACAGGTTTACCTGAGACTTTTGAGAGCTATGCTCAATATGAACGATTTGTGGCGGCACTCGTTGATGTTGGAATTATTCAAGACAGCACTAAACTGTGGTGGGATATTCGTCCCAACCCCAAATTTCCTACCCTGGAGTTGCGTATTGCCGACGTGTGCACTCGGTTGGATGACGGGATTGCAATAGCGGCATTGTATGTTTGTTTGGTTAGAATGCTCTTGCGGCTGCGCCGAAAAAACCGGCGTTGGCGTTTGTATTTTCAAGCATTGTTAAAAGAGAATCGATGGCGCTCTCAGCGGTACGGGCTGGATCAAGGACTGGTGGATTTCGGTGTGCGAAAATTAGTCCCATGGGGGAACCTAGTAGAAGAATTGATCGGTTTGGTTTGGTCTGAAGCAAAGGAGATAGATTGCGTTGAAGAAATAGAACATCTCCGAACGATCTATGAGCGTGGAACGAGTGCGCATTGGCAGCTACAGACCTATAAGCAGTCTCGTGCCGGGGGTATGGAACACGCTGAGGCAATGCAGGCTGTTGTTGACATGTTATTGAGAGCGACGGTTTCTGATCTTTGACCCTACTCTCTTTTTGAACTCGTGAAATTAGGGATTTGGGTTAGCTGTGTAGATGAGCTTTTCTCCCGTCCACTCGATTATTCTATTTCTCTCCGCTATCTGGTCCCAAGAGAAGGTACCTATTAAATTGTGGGCTGGAGTGGGCCTGTCATGGTCTAAAAGTCCAGCCCCGAAAGCGATAAGGCCCACCAATTGTTCGGGGGTATAGTGCTTGCGAAGCTCCGAGGCTCCTACGGAACCGTGAAATTTAGCGAGTTTTTCTTGCTGGTTTTCCATGAACAAGAAATGGTGGCGATAGGTGGGATGCGGGTAGCCCAGCAATTTTTGTATGGACCAATGGGTGGGGCTGCTATGAAGTAGATCTCGTCCCCGGACAACTCGAGTGACACTCGCGAGGCCGTCGTCTACAACGGAGCAGAGGTTGTAGCCAAATGCACCGTCCCGGCGTCTTGCCACGGGGTCCCCCATTTCCAAACCTGGATTTTGCTTAACTAAAATGCCGCTCTCGTCTTGGATTTCGATTAGAGCGTCGTCTAATCGAATTCGAATCGCACCGCTCGTATTTCGCCAGCCTCCGGGAGGAAGGGACTTATTTCTGCAAGTGTTTGGATAGCGCCAACCCCCATCTGGTGAACGCTCTCCAAAGGATTTAATGGTTTTTCTGCTGCAGTTGCATGGATAGAGGAGCCCGGCGTTTTCAAGAATGTCCATAGCGCGGTAGTAGTGTTCTTGGCGACTACTTTGAAGCTGAACGGAATCCCAATCTAAGCCGAGCCACTTCAAATCCTTTTGCATTTGGGCGACTAGCTCTTGATTCGAGCGATGCGGATCTAGGTCTTCGAGCCGAAGAATAAACTTTCCTCGACTCGCTCGGGCATCCAGCCATGCTAAAAGGGCGGCTAGGAGGGTTCCTGGATGGGCTGGGCCGGTTGTGGATGGTGCAAATCTTGAGACCAAGGACATCGTAATTCTTTCGTGCTACTTTATTTGTCAGTGAAGGAATTGGTGGCGAAATTCAAGGTTTTTGGGAGAAAGCGCTTGGGTAAAAATTCGAGGGCTGAGTACTTTTAATAACTAAAACAACGATAAGTTTAATAAAAACAGTGAATTTTGGTGTTATTTGTCGCGGGAATATTATGTTTTGTGAAACGTGTTCTATTTCTTTGTAGCCCCCCATTGTCAATGAGTAGAATCTTCGTTAGCTCTTAGCCAGTAAATTTTCACGGTACACTAGTAAGGGAGAAAAGGTGATGGAGTTAAAAGGTTCTGTAGCGGTCGTAACGGGGGGAGCTTCTGGTCTAGGTGCGGCAACCGCAAAGCGATTGGTGCTCGGTGGAGCGAAAGTTGTCTTGGGAGATTTAAATGACGATAAGGGAAATGCGTTCGCCGCGGAATTGGGTGAATCCGTTCTTTATAAAAAGACCAACGTAGCTTCGGAGGAAGATGTTCAAGCGCTGATTGAGAGTGCTTCGCAGATGGGACCACTTCGTATTGCCGTTAATTGTGCTGGAATTGGCGCTATGAATCGGACGATCAATCGAGACAATACGGCTCATCCCTTGGAGGTCTACAAGAAGGTCATTGAAGTAAATTTAGTTGGGACTTTTAATGTGCTGAGTAAGGCAGCCGCCGCGATGTCGAAGCTTGATCCGATGGCCCATGGCGAGCGAGGAGTTATTGTAAATACCGCGTCGGTCGCAGCGTTTGACGGGCAGATTGGCCAAGTTGCTTATTCCTCTTCAAAAGCGGCTGTCGCCGGAATGACGCTTCCGGCAGCGCGAGATCTGTCGGTTGTTGGAGTTCGAGTGATGACGATTGCGCCGGGAACCTTTGATACGCCTATGTTGGGAATGCTCCCTGACAATATTCGTGAAGTTCTTGCAGCCGGGATTCCTTTTCCGAAAGAGTTAGGACAGCCCGAGCAATACGCAGCTTTGGTAGAGCATATTGTGAGTAACCCTTACCTTAATGGCGAGGTGATTCGACTCGATGGTGCTTTACGAATGCCTCCTAAGTAATTCACGCTACGCTGCGCTTAGGCGACACGCAGATCCTACCTTTGGCGCGAAATTTCCGACGCCCTTTTTGTGGGCGGTACCTTCTGTTCCCATAGCGACTCTCCTTTAAACTGAGTAAGTTTGGCATTAACAACTCGTTACCTCCAGGGCGATTCTTCAGATAATCCTTGAGGCTAGGGATTCCTTGTTTGTGGGATAACGTGCTCTTCTCGAGTGATGGGTGTAGCTTCTTGGGGGCCGGGAGAAAAAGATCTTGACCTAATGAAGACCGAGCCTTAGAGCGCTTGGGCTGTCTTAGGTGTAGTGAGTTTCAATATGGTTGAAGAATATTTGGGTCCAATATGCGCCCTTTTGACCGCTTTGGCATGGGCGGTGGGGGTTATCCTATTTAAGCAGGCTACAGCTACCTGGTCTGCTTTGGCGTTGAATTATTTCAAAAATGGTTTGGCGGTCGTTTTATTTCTTTTAACGTTTCCAATTGTGGGGCAGAGTTTTTGGATTGGTGCGCCGGCGGAACATGTTGTTTATTTGCTTTTGAGCGGAGCTTTAGGAATTGGTATCGCGGATACCCTCTTCTTCCGGTGTTTGGCGCTCCTCGGCGCTGCTCGTTCAGCGATAGTGGAGTGCTTTTACAGTCCTTGTATCGTCTTCTTTTCGTTCATCCTCTTGGGAGAGCTCATTACTTGGATGGATATCCTAGGAGGAATACTGATTGTATCGAGCATTCTTTTGTCTTCAGGAGAATTTAAGATGAACCGGCGTCTCGAAAGAGAGACTGCGAAAGGGTTTCTCTTTGGAGCGATCTCCATGGTGTTTATGGGGATTTCGATTGTTGGGATTAAGCCGACCTTAGAGCTCTATCCTGTTTTGTGGTCGACTACACTTCGGTTGATCGGGGGTGTTTTGATTTTGACTCTGTGGGCTCCGTTTTCAGAAGAGAAACTTCTTCCTATCTTACGCCAGTGTTCCAAGGTGAGCCGTTGGGGCCGAGCGTTGCCTGGCGCTTTTATGGGGACGTATGTGGCTATGATTTTCTGGGTTGCTGGGTTCAAATACGGGGATGCCAGCATTTCTGCTATTTTGAATCAAACAGCGACTATTTTTACCGTTTTGATGGCGGGGCTCGTTCTTAAGGAGGCATTGACCTACAAGCATGTTGTCGGTGTGGCTGCGGCATTCGGAGGATGTGTTTTAGTGTTGGTCTAAGCACCGATAACTTTTTAATGTGGGATTGTTGAGTGGCGGTAGAGTTTATTGGGATTTAGTTTCCTAGTTTGATGTTTCTGGCAAGACATCAATGAGGGTGATCTTGAAGTTGATGGCTTGCTCAATGAGTGGGTGATTGGCATCAATGACCACTTTTTCAGTTGAGATTCGAGTTATCTTGACTGCCAGGTCTTCGTCGCTTTGAATCAAGTACGTTATGGACTCCCCAACCTCGGGAAGCGCATCCGGTGGCAGTTGTGCTGCTCGGGCTGGAATGACTAGTTTCGGATCGTAAGTGCCATAGGCTTTGGCTGGCTCAAGGCGAATTTGTTTTTCTTGGTTGGGTTCCATTCCGATAATGGCGTTCTCTAACTCCGCAAGGCGGGTTCCATTTCCGATAATGAGTTCTAGGGGCGGAGACGCTTTCTTGTTGATTTCCACAGACTCTTCTTGTGAGGCTTCAATAATCGTACCATCGTCGAGTGTGCCAATATAACGAATTAGGACGCAGTCGCCTTTGTTTGCAGGGGCCATAGACCATTATAAGTCTATGAGTATTGTCATCGTCAAGATTGAGAGTCTAGCCAAACCCCGAGGCCCTGTGAGTTCAGTTCAATATCTATTGCAAGTAGTTCTAAACACTTCTCTTTAGGGATCGAGGCACCATGTGCTTCAATATGGTTCAAGAGGTTATTCTCAATAGCTTGGCACAAAGAACGGTGCCGGTTGGGCGCATTCTTGAGTGACTGTGCTAGAGCAACCAGCTCATCAATTTGCTGGTGCATCTTATTTGCGATCGAGGGCTCGGCGCGGATGCGACTGAAATGCGTCAAATAGAGCGATTCGGGTTTGTGGCTCATTATCAAATCGATCGATGCATGCATCGCTTCTGGGTCGAAATGAACAGGGGTGGTTGTTGGAAAGATAAAGGGGCCTTGAGGTGAGTCCAATTCCCGGTACGAAAGTCCAAATGTGTCACCGGTAAAGAAGGAGTTGGCAGCGGTATCGAAGATAGAGAAATGGTGCTTGGCGTGGCCCGGTGTATGAAAAAAATGAAGGCTCCTTTGCCCTAGGCTTAATTCGGTTTGATCCCCCATCTCTTTTACGCGGTCCTTTGGTATGGCAATGAGTTCACCGTAGGTTCTCTTCATTTCTTGTTCACCATACACTTGTAGTGCGCCAGCCCATAGTTTGGTGGGGTCTATCATGTGCCGACCGCCTCGTGGGTGCACAATAAAGGTTGCGTTGGGAAGAAGCTTCATTAAATGGCCTGCGCCCCCAGCGTGATCGAGATGAATATGAGTGACGATAACATACTTTACTGAGGCCGGTGAGAGCCCCGCTTGACCAAGGGCTTCAAGAAGAATCGGCACCGAGAATTTGGTTCCTACGTCGATGAAGGCTGCCTCTGCATTGTCCACGATTAGGTGACTAGCCGCCATCATGGGGCGCTGAAAATAGGTGTCTATGGCGGTGATGCCGTGGGGAAATGAAAATGTCTTTACCGGAGGCATTGAAGTTCCTTTTCTAAATTCCATTCCGATGGCCAACTCTTGTGAGCTATACTGCACGGTGTTGGAATACGAAAACCAATTTATTTCTACCAAGTGGAAAGTGGTTGCTAAAGTGGCGCGCGAAAAAATCGTACCCTAAGGGACGTCTTATTGCTCTACGGTGGAAGATTCTCCAGTTCTTCCCAGCGATTGTAAATATCCTGAAGAAGAAGAGCTATTTCTTGAAGGCGGGCATTCGTTTGAGCAACCCGGTCGCCGCTTTCTCGATAGAATTCAGGGGATGCCAATTTAGCATTTAGCTCAGACTCTTCTTTCTCTAGGTTCTCAATCTTGAGCGGGAGTGATTCTAACTCTTTATTTTCTTTGTAGCTTCGTTTTCTTGGCCCTTGAGGTTTGACTCGTGTCTTTTTTACTTTCGGTACCGAGGTGGTTTCGAGACTCGAGGGGCGTTGACGCAACCAATCGTCGTAGCCCCCTACGTATGTTTCAACTTGATTATCCGGTGTAATACTAAGGATACTGGTAGCTACCTGGTTGAGAAAAGAGCGGTCGTGACTGACGACCAAGAGGCTTCCCGTGTACTCAAGTAAGAGTTCTTCTAGGAGCTCAAGAGTTTCAATATCTAAGTCATTGGTAGGTTCATCTAGAATCAAGAGATTAAAGGGCTTAGCAAATAGTTTGGCTAAGAGAAGTCTATTTTTTTCGCCGCCGGAGAGGGTTCGTACGGGAGCATTGGTTTGTTCGGGGCTGAAGAGAAACTCTTTTAGGTAACCCAACACGTGTTTTCTGGTACCATGGGGTTCGACGAAATCATTTCCATCGGCTACAGCTTCGCGAACGGTATCGGCATCGTTTAGGGAATGCCTATATTGATCGAAGTAGGCTATTTCGAGTTTGGTCCCAAGTTTAATCGTTCCTTTGGTGGGGGTGATTTTTCCAATAAGGAGATTCAGAAGAGTGGTCTTGCCTGAGCCGTTTGGCCCAATGAGGCCGATGCGTTCACCCCGCATCATTCGGTAGGAGAAGTCGCGGATAACCGGCAACTGGTTATAGCTGAATGCAACATCTTCCGCTACCACAACATCTTTGCCGGAGATTGCACTGGTTTTGATGCTAAATGAAGAGAGCCCTTGTACTTCGCGCTTGGCTTTGAACTCCTTTCTCATGGCTTGAAGTCGCCTTACCCGACCTTCGTTGCGGGTGCGTCGCGCTTGAATGCCTTTACGAATCCAAACTTCCTCTTTTGCCAAATTCTTTTTGAAGTGGGCAAGGTGCTTGGCTTCGGTTTCCAGGAGGTGTGCCTTTCGCTCAATGTAGAGATCGTAATTTCCAGGAAAGGAGCGAAGTTGACCCCGGTCCAGTTCAACGATGCGCGTAGCCAGGTTTCGAAGAAATGAGCGATCATGCGTAACGAAGACTAAGGTACCCTGAAAATTTAGGAGGTGCTTTTCCAGCCACAAAATAGACTCAATATCCAGGTGGTTGGTGGGCTCATCAAGCAGAAGAATGTCTGGTTGTGCAACGAGAGCGCGAGCCAAGAGTGCACGCCTTTTCATCCCACCTGAGAGTTCCTCGACCTTTTGTTCCAGTGGCAATTTGAGTTGCTCTGCAATCGTGGCTATTTGGCCATGGATGTTCCAGCCTTTTTGAACTTCTAGTTCCACTTGAAGCTCATTGAGTTTAGCCTGCTTCTCAGGTGAGGGATGTTCTTCGGCCTCTGCAATGAGAAGGTGGTATTCGGTCAATTGTTTGGCGATTGTTTCGAAGGGGGCGGCTAGAAACTCAGAAAGAGTGCCTTGAATTCCTTCGGGTACATGCTGATCAAGGTATTCGAGTTTGTGATGGGGTTGGAGCCTAATTTGTCCTGCATCGAGTTGGTTCATTCCGGCGATAGCCTTCAGAAATGTAGATTTGCCGGAACCGTTGCGCCCAACCAAGCAGACGCGCTCCTTGGGCTCAAGGGTAAATTGAACGCCATCAAGCAGCGGATTGCTATCAAAAGAGAGGCTAACACTGGTGCAATGAAGAATGGCCATGGGGACACATAATCGTTAGACGGCTTGAGATAAATAGAGATTATTAGATTAATTCCGATGTTAGCCCGGCAATTTCTGCTCTCTTGCCCTTGTTTTTTTGATTTTCAAACTGTAGCCTCCTCCTTCTCGTCGGTTCGTCCGGACCGCTAGATCAAGAATTGGGGAAGAATGACGTTTTATTCTCGATGTTTTTTTCGACGTTTATGGTGGACCAGTCTGCTAGCTTTAGCGATTCTAGGGGGTTGTGGCCAGAACTTTGCCACGGTTTGCGGAGACGGATTCTGCTCTGATGGCGAGAGCCAGGACTCTTGTGCGAAAGACTGTAAAGTTGAGTGTGCTGATCAAGATGGCGACGGCATTTGTGACGCAGTGGACAATTGTCTAATTATCCCGAATGTAGCTCAGTTCGATGCAGATGGGGATCAATTGGGCGATGCGTGCGATCCCTGCCCTGAGTCGATTGAGCCTGACACCGACCGGGATGGTATTTGCCAAAATATTGATAACTGCAAATCTGTTGCCAATGTGACCCAGGTTGATTCAGATGCGGATGGCTGGGGAGATGAGTGCGATACTTGTCCGCAAGATCCGGGGCAGGACTGGGATAGCGATACCTTGTGCGGTGAAACCGATAATTGTCCCGAGGATGCAAACCCCGAGCAAGTGGATCAAGATGGTGACGGTATCGGTGATGTTTGTGATCCGTGCCCGACGGACTTCGTAAATGATTCCGATGGTGACGGTGTTTGTGAAAGTGAAGATATTTGTTTGGGGGGCGACGACACTTTGGATGCAGACGGCAATGGAATCGCCGACGAATGCGAAAATTGTGGTTTTGTTGAGCAGAAACGATTCGTAGTAAATTATGAGAATCTATACACCTACAACAACCAAGGTCCGATGACGTTTCAGGTGATTCTTTTTCAGGATGGGCGCATTAGCTTTCAATATAAGCAAACTCACCAAATAGCCGAAGCAATAATTGGTTTCGAAGCTCCAGGTGATTCTTTCGCCCAGCAATATGTTTTTGACGAAATTAATGTTCAAGATGATACGACCCTCGTCTTTACTCCGAATGGCGAAGACTTTTCTGTGGAGTCCTCCAGGGATTCGGGGGGACCGCCATTTGATTGGGTAGCTGCAGAGGCTGGGCAGGGAGAACCTGTTGTTTTGCCGTTGGCGGATGATTCTTCTATTACGGTTGGTTTGCCTTTTCGTTTCTATTTTCAGGGGCGAAGTTATGAAAGTGTGCAAGTAGCTTCTAACGGTTACTTATGGTTTGGAGATTCTCAGAGCTCGCGAGCGAGCGCGGCTTGGGAAAATAGTGATTTGCCGACCAATCGCCCCTGGGAGGGTTTTATTGGGGCTTTGTGGATGGATTTAAACCCAGTAAACGAAAACAATCCGGGGGTTGTTCGTGTGTCGCAGGATGCGATTGTATGCTCTCAGGATTGTTTGGGATCTTGGGGCGGGTACGCTCGGTTGGATGAGTGTGGCGTATGCTGGGGAGGGACAACAGGTGTTGCCGAGAATAGTACAAAAGATTGTCAAGGTATCTGTTCTGGTACCGCTTTTCTTGATGACTGTGGAACTTGCACCGGTGGCACGACAAATCACATAGAAAATAGCGACGACCTTGGTTGTGGTTGTTTTGAGCCCGCTGCAACTTCCTATTACCCTGACTTGGATAACGATGGATTGGGTAATGGCGAACCTTTTATTTCATGCCGCATGGAAGCACCCTTAGGATATGTTTCGAATAACGATGACGACGAGCCAGATTGTCCCACCAATGATACCAACCTTTGTGGCGAATGCGGTGCTCTAGATTGCAATAACGAGTGTTTCGGTGGAGCTTTTATAGATGCGTGTAGTATTTGTAGCGGAGGAAGCACGGGTTTAACCCCTGCGGCTCCAACCGATAGCAATGGTGATGATATTCCTGACGCTTGCAATGGGCCGGATTTGATGATCGATGCCGATTATTTGAAGCAACACGTTCGAATAGAGAACTTTTACGTTGCCCCTGGAGATTGCTATATTCAAGAAGGTTGCGTGACTGGTTCTGGCAACCGAAAAGTACTGCGTTTTGCAACGATGGTTGCAAATGTTGGTAATCAAGATTTGGCGATTGGGGAGCCAGGCGATGAAGGTTGGACTTACAACGCTTGTCACGACCATTATCACTTTGACGACTATGCATTTTACGAGTTATTTACCCAACAAGGCCAACAAATTACCACCGTAGGCTACAAAAATGGTTGGTGTGTAATGGATTTGACGGGATACACGAAGCCAGACCGGCAATGCCGCAGATATACTTGCAGTAATCAAGGAATTTCAGCAGGATGTGCGGATATCTATGCTTCGACCCTCGATTGTCAATGGATCGATATCACTCATCTCCCCGATGGAATTTATACTGTGCGGGTTACCACCAACCCCGATAGGGATCTCTATGAGTTAAAGCGTTCTAATAATGCAGCCGAGATGGATGTCGAAATTAGCGGTTTTGAGGTTAGTGTGATTGATTAATGGGCTCCGAAGTTTGTTCGCAAATCTCTCGGGGAGGCTCAAAACTCAACCAGGTGTTTTTTATTCTTTCTTCCCTGGAATACTGACGCTCTTGGGCACTCATTTGGCCCGGAGTGACAAATTTTGTCACCAGGAGACTTTGTGGCAATTTAAAAGTCTTAAGAAAACAGGTGGTTAAAAAAATGCATTTGGCACTCTAATTGCTATTAAGGCAGCGGGAACTGGATGGTACTCTCTCATGCTAATCAGGTATGGGGGCTGCGGTCGAGTTACTCCAATAGAGCCTAAGGAATAACCTACAATGCATGGGGGCGCAGAAAGAAGTGAAGAAGTCCATGAAAAAATTACAACGAGGGTTTACATTAATTGAGTTGATGATTGTTGTCGCGATTATCGGTATTTTGGCTGCTATCGCAATACCAAACTTTGCGAAGTTTCAAGCGCGAGCTAAGCAATCAGAAGCTAAAGCCAATCTTAAAGCAATCTACACCGCCAAGCATGCATCGTTTGGCGAGACTGATACTTTCCAATGCGGTTTTTGTGATTGGAAGACCAGTCAAAAAACTCGGTACTGCTACAAAGCTGGTACCGATGTTCACGTTCCCGATGCTCAGACTGACGATGCTGGTGGCGGAACGTGTGCGGAAGGTGATGTTCCTGCTGCAACGGAAACCAACCGTGCTTTTACTGTAGCCGCAGGCGGCAACATTGATACCGATGGTACGGTAGATCAATGGACCATGAACGATCGGGGTGATCTGGTGAACACCCAAAATGACGTTACTGCCGACTAATTGAACCGTACTTTTCTATGGTTTGTTTAAAAGCGCTCCGCCTTTGGCGGGGCGCTTTTTTTTTGGGGGGGCGAGACGAGGGCGGAGAGGTCTGTGGAAAAGCTCATTGTGCAAGCTTAAAAAGACTTCTATGGCAATGTGGCCCTTTATAACGACGACTTTATTTGATGATAAGGACCGAGCATTTTGCCAGTCGGATCGTTCGCTCAGCGACCGAGCCCATGAGCAGTTGAGTTAGTCCTGAGTGACCTTGGTAGGACATGACTATGAGTCCATGGTCCTTAGATTCGTTTACGATGTGTTCGGTCGGAGAACCAATCAATACCTTTTGGGCAATTCGTTCTGGCGGTGTTACTAGGGTTTGTGCGATTTCGTTGATTTTTTCTTCGAGAAATATGATCGACTTGGTTATTTTCTCAGCAGACTCGGTGTACATCAGATCTAAAAAGGCGGTTTGAATGATTGGGTGCACATGTAAAATCGTTAGATCTGCATCGCGTTCTCTGGCAATTCGGTCCGCTATACGAATTGCTTCCATAGATAGCTTGGAAAAATCCGTGGGCGCTAGAACCCGCCTTCTTTGAACTTCTGTGCTCATAGCTAAATCGTCCTTCTGATTGGGTCTCCAAAGCAAGAACAATTTTTAAGTGGTGAGAAAACAAAGAGAAAACGAGCCACTAATAAGTTCTCTTATTACCCTAGTAGCGGAAATTGGCGCTCTGAGGCCATCTCGGTCAAAGCTTGCTGCATCGTGTTGACTACCCGATCGTACACCTCTTGAAGCGCTACGGGGTTATTCTGGTCTTGCGGCAAGTAGTTGCTTACGGGGATGGGTTCCAAGAAGCGGGTGCGGCATTTGGTGGGAAGTGGAAAGTGAGCGACTGGGCCCATGGCAAGGCCCCAAGGGAATGCGAGCATGAGGGGCCATGTGTCTGAGCGCAAAATTGGGATTTTCTTTAGGCCGAAGAGTTTTGAAATGAACTGGCCATCGTTGAGAACGAAAAAGCCTTCATGCCCCCCGAGGAAAATAGCCGGAACAATAGGTACTTGCTCCCGAATCGCTAATTTGATGAAGCCTTTGCGGTTTCCAAAGACAATGCGGTTCCTTTGCCGATAGGGGCGAAATGCTTCTAGATTGCCGCCGGGAAAAACAAGTACTTTGCGGTTTCGAAGGAATGCCTCGCGGGCGGAATCATGACTAGCTCGGAGGGTTCCCACTCGTGCGAGGAAATTGTTGATATAGGGGATGTTCATTATTGCATCGTGAGCCAGTGCGTGGAGCACCTCGTTCGGTCCACGTTGCATATACCAATAGGCAGCAACGCCCATCGCTTCATAGAAGCTCACCCCACTGTTGTGATTTCCTACTATCAGAGCTTTTCCTGTGGGGACGTTTGTCAGGCCTTCGATTTCAAGTCGAAAGTACTTCTTGCAGATCCAGTAAACGAGGGGAGCGAACTCCAAAACGAGCTCTGTATCGACAGCTTCGATTGGCGATTCTCTAATGGGAGACCGTAGGGCGTGTTTGAGTCTGTCAAAGTGATCTTTGGTCAGGTTGGGGCGTTCCATTGTTTCTCCAATAACCCGTTGATTTCAACGGCACAATAGGTGGATTTTCGTGATTTCGTCAGGGGGGCATGGTAGCAGTTTTTTCATGCACTTAGACGATTTACCCCCTCAATGTGATGAGGCGAACTTCGAAACACTACCTCGTCATATCTTAGAGGAGTATTACGGGTACGAGCAATTTCGAGCTGGTCAACAAGAGGCAATTGAGGCTCTTTTGTTGGGGCGCGATTGTTTGGTTGTTTTGCCCACAGGTGGAGGTAAATCGATCTGTTTTCAAGTGCCTGCCATGTGCTTTCGGAAATTAGGTTTTGGCCCCACCGTCGTAATTTCGCCGTTGATTGCTCTCATGCAAGATCAAGTTGATGCCCTAGTGGGTCGCGGAATCGCCGCCGCTGCTTTGCACAGTCAGCAGGACGAACTTGAAAATCGGGCGATACGAGGTCGTTGGTTGACCGGAAAAATTGATATTCTCTATGTTTCTCCCGAACGGGCAGCCCATTCGGGCTTTCGCCGTGATCTCAAGAAAGTCGCTCCTGCTTTTATTGCAATCGATGAGGCTCACTGCATTAGCCAATGGGGACACGACTTCCGGCCGGAGTACCTTTTGTTGGATGTCTTGCGGGAAGCCTGTCCGGTTCCCTTGATGGCCTTGACCGCAACAGCGACACCGCAGGTTGTCGAGGATATGCAAACTCAGCTGCATTTAAAGGATCCGTTTAAGGTTCTCGGGAGCTTTGCGAGACCGAATTTAAGTTTTGCTATTTTTCCGTTGAGTAAAGATAGCGAGCGAATGGAGCATTTGGTTCAGACTCTCAATGATGGGGGCTACCGTGGCTCAGGGGCAGCTTCATCTGATGGTAGAGTTCTTATTTACTGTGCGACCCGCAAGAAAACGGAGCAGGTCGCCAAAGAGTTAAAAAGCCAGGGTTTTTCCGCGGGCTACTATCATGCAGGTCGAAGCGATAAAGCCCGGTTCAACGTGCATCAGTCCTTTGATAGCCGAAGGATCAATATTTTGGTGGCCACCAATGCCTTTGGAATGGGAATCGATTATTCGGATGTTCGTCTTTTGGTGCATTTCCAGACTCCTGGCTCTCTAGAATCGTATTACCAAGAAGCGGGTCGCGCGGGGCGAGATGGAAAAGCAGCAAAGTGTTTGTTGTACTTTGGTACGAGTGATTTGGTTACGCAGCGTTTTCTTTTTCAGCGTGGGGGAAGCAATGCTGCACTTACAAAGCGCCGAAACAAAGCACTTGAGGCAATAGAGGGATATGTCAGAACTCCGATGTGTCGCCAACGCTTCTTGTGCGAGTACTTTTCAGGACAGGACTATTTAGATGGTGAAGTATGCTGCGGGGTTTGTGATACATGTCAAAACTCGGACCTTGTTCAGGAGCGCTTAGATAGTTTCGACCAAAAAGCATCTTCTCGTCGTGCGAAAGGTCCTATTACCAAACTCAGTTCCCAGGAGTTGGAGACGGTAGTGGCGGCTGTTGCTGCACTTACTCGCCCCGTGGGAAAACTAAATCTCGCGAAGGCCCTCAGAGGAAGTAGGGCTAAAACCTTGAGGCGGGGTGGGCTTTTAAAACTAGTTCAGCATGGTGCGTTACGCGACCATTCTGAAGAGTCTATTGTTGTGGCTATTGAGGGCCTTTTGTCCTCAGGTGAATTGGAACCGCGAGGGCAAAAATACCCTACGGTGTGGTTGGCGGGGCGACCTATTCGGCAAAAGGCAGCACCTGGGACGTCTTCTGGGACACTCAATAAAGAACGCCGTTCTCTTGGGGGAGCTCTGGGAAGAGCACTTGAGAATTATCGCCGCCGACAGGCCAAAGAACTAAATTGGAAACCCTATATGGTTTTTCATCGTAAGGTTATTCGGTCCATCTGTGATACTCGGCCCAATAGCTTGTGGGAGCTTGAACAAATTCCTGGCTTGGGGCCGGCCAAGGTGGAACGTTTTGGTGCCGACCTCTTGAGTTTAGTTCGGCGTCACGATTGAGGTTCTCAAAATGGAAGAGGAGAGATGATTTCGAGGTCCTCTTCGCTTACAGGGTGACGGATTACCAGTCTTTGTGCGTGAAGATAAAGTCGAGGCGAACGAGTTGAACTGCCGTAGAGACGGTCTCCGAGGATGGGGCACCCAAGTCCTTGGGGATGTGCGGCGTGAACCCTTAGTTGATGTGTTCTTCCGGTAATTGGTCTAAATTTGATACGAGTATGGTTGTTGTCGTGGGAAAGAACTTCATATCGCGTACACGCGTTTTTTCCGGCGGTACAATCCACTACTTGGCGAGGGCGATTTTCAGGATCGCCTCTTAATGGTAGTTTGATGGTGCCCCGGTCACGCTGAGGAATGCCATTTAAGATAGCTATATAGGTTTTTTGAACTTCTCTATTGGCAAATTGAATGGAGAGGTGGCGATGAGCTTTGGGGTTGAGCGCTAGTGCTAAAACTCCAGAGGTAGCCATATCAAGTCGGTGGGGTGTTATTGGGCCCTTCGCCCATGGAAAACGTTTCCTGATTCGTTGCACTACATTGTCATTGAATTGGGGGTTATTGCTCGGAGTAGTCAAGAGCCACGCTGGTTTGTCAACGACGGCGATGCTCTCATCTAGATACAAGATGGGAAGCGGTGTCTTATTTTGATAGTTTGGGGGTATTGGCATGGAATACTACTTTGGGATTTCCTCTAAGCCGCATAACATAAAACCAACAATGGGGGTGCATTTTTCATTGCAAGATGGGTAGAACTCACCATCGAATCGACCTTCGGTCTTGGGGGTACCTATCCA
>CAXGXL010000002.1:0-24930 GCA_964013555.1 uncultured bacterium | reverse complement strand
TTTTGTGGCGCCCGCCTGGTATGAAGCTAGCTATGTCAATTGACCTGCCACAAATAGTTGTTAAGTGTATCCCTGAATACGTCGAGGCTCGTTCCAAGCCGGAACAGAATCTTTATTTTTTCGCCTATCAAGTTCAGATCATCAACCGGAGCCCGATGGCCGTTCGGTTAATATCTCGTCATTGGATTATCACAGACGAGGATGGCAATCGCGAAGAAGTTCGGGGATTGGGGGTAGTTGGAGCTCAGCCTAATTTGGGCCCTGGTGACAGTTACAGTTATATGAGCTTTTGCCCGCTTAGTACGCCCGCCGGCACAATGGAGGGGTCTTATCAAATGGAAACGGAGACCGGAGAGCGAGTTGACGTTCCAATTCCGCAATTTTCATTGGTTATTCCTACATTGATGAACTGAAAATACGTTTTTAGGGCGCGAATAGTACCAGATGCGGATTGAAATCAGCTATCGGTGGAGTAAATTTCATATTCAGTCTCCGGGAAAAGTTGTTTCATTGCTCCAGCTGCGTTTATACTTGAACAAATTCATTGTCTAAGGTGGTTGGTTCAGAAAAGTCCCTTTAGGGGGTGACTATGAGTGAAAACGAAGACGAGACTACTCTTGATGCAAAGTTCGGCATTGTAGGGTTGGAGCGCGGGCACCGCTCTCAGTGGCTTGCGCAGCTCAAGGGACCCGGTGCTCCCTGCGAGCATGAATTGCAGGGTGAAGAGTGGGTCGTTGGACGCTCATCGAATGTTGCTATCTCGATCAATTCTGGACTTCTATCTCGTAAGCATATGCGGTTGTTTAGGGATGAAAATGAAGTACGTTGTGAAGACCTTCAGAGCATGAATGGGGTCTATCTCAATGGAGTAAAGGTGCATTCTGCGATACTTCGGGATGGCGATACGATACAGTTGGGCGATGTTGTTTTCACTTTTCACGAGGGCGGAGAATGACTTTCTACGTTCGGTTCTGGGGGACTAGAGGTTCGATACCCACCCCAGGTAGAAGAACTCGTATTTATGGAGGAAACACATCTTGTGTTGAGATACGCTACGAGGACGCTCTTTTTATTTGTGATGCAGGCACAGGGGCTCGTGAGCTAGGGCAGTCTCTTCTTAAGCGATTTGATGGGCCAATTGTTGGCCATATCTTTTTTAGCCACTCCCATTGGGATCACATTCAGGGCTTTCCCTTTTTTACGCCTGCCTATTTGGAGGCGAATACGTTTTATGTCTATAGCCCCCATATCGGTGATACCAAGATGTACGATCTCTTGTCTGGGCAAATGCGGTCGGAGTATTTTCCTGTTAATTTCGGTGATTTAGGTGCTCATATCGTCGCATCAGACCTGGCGGATTCGAATCGAGTTATCGAGGGAGTCAAGGTGAGCTTTTTGGAGCAGGACCACCCTGGAGGAAGCTATGCTTTTAAATTTGAGTCCCAAGGCAATACTCTTGTCTATGCGACGGATACGGAGCTGGACGCTATTTTAACTAACCGGGATGAGACCTTAGTTGATTTTCAGGCGATTCGACGGTTTCCAAAAGAGTACATTGAGTTTGCTCAAGGAGCCGATCTATTGATTTGTGATTCGCAGTATTTTGATGATGAGTATCCTGAAAAGGAAGGCTGGGGACATCCTCGTGCTAACACTGCAGCCGATTGGGCCGTTCAAGCGAATGTGAAGCATTTGGTTTTATTTCACCACGACCCGATGCACTCGGATAAAGATGTTGAAGAAAAGGTAGCCATGTGCCGCACTCGAGTCGAGTCCTATGGCGCGACAACAATCGTGTCAGCAGCTCGCGAGGGTTTGGAGTTTCGAGTTGTGACTGAGAATAGGGATGCCTGAAATTGCTTGGGAAGGTTGTTGTTGGATGCCCAAACGATGGGCTTTATAGGATGGAGTTGATGTTTTCGGGGGGGCGGCCAAAAACGGCTTTTTTGCCGGCCACCACAATCGGCCGCTCAAGTAAGATAGGGTGCTCAACTACTGCCTGAATAATGGTTTCGGGAGCGCTATTTTCACAGAGGTTCCTTTCGCGATACGCTTGTTCTTTCGTGCGCAAGAGCTCATGGGGAGCAATGCCCAAGAGTTCAATAAGGGTTTGAATTTGCTCAAACGATAGAGGTTCTTTGAGGTATTCAATGACCGTGGGATTCGAGTTATACTCGTTGAGCATCGCGAGGGTTTGTCTGCTTTTGGAGCATCTGGGATTGTGATAAATAGTCACTTCAGTGGTCATGAAAAGTCCTATGGTAGTTTCGTTGTTTTGTTGAGTTCAAGCATGGATTTATAAAGCATCTGGGTGAGTTGGGCGAGTGTTTCTAGCTCGATGTACTCGTTGGGAGCATGTCCTCGATATTTATTTCCCGGTTTAGATGGGCCGAAATCCACGGCTCCTGGAAAGAGTTTGGCGTAGGTTCCCCCTCGTATCGAGTGTGGCTTTGAATGCGTGTCGCCTGTGGTCTGGGCATAGATTCTGCTCAAGAGGGGGAGCAGTTCATTGTTGGGGTTGGTCAGGTGAACCTTGCCTACATAGGGGGGGCGGGAGTTTGTGATCGAGGGGTTTACTTTCTTTTGAATCTGGACAAGTGCCTTGTCCAATAGAGCTCGAAATTCATTGACTGTTTTCCCATCAGGTCTTCGCATGTTAACTGATAGTTGGGCACCTTCTGGTGTTGTTCTTAGCACCGTAGCGCTTGATACCAGTGGTCCCATTAAAGGGCTCGAGTATGCCACGCCGAGTGAGTTGCCATGTAGGTCCTTCAAAAAAAATGAAGTTATTACTTTGAGCATGTCGTATTCTGGGCTGGGGCTTAGGTTGAGTTTGGTGGTGAGTAGTGCAATGGGCCAAAGAGCATTGTGTCCTTCTTCGGGTTTGGACGAGTGACTCGCTTTGCCGGTGCATTGGACACGGATGTCATTTGTTTCAAAGTCGGATTGAATTTCGAATTGGTATGCATTGTCTGGAAACAATTCCAGTATTTCTTTCGTCGTGGTTTCAATTTGCTGGCGCACTAAGAGTTGGGATTGTTCTGCACCTGGCCTAATGGTGACCATTGCATTGGCTGGAATTTGTGTTGCAAACAGACCTCCATGCGCGCTCACAAGTTCTGGCCGTTTTGGCCTCGACGGATAGGTGGCTTTGGGGGAAAATAAATGCCAAGAAACAAAACCGTTTTGGCCGAAGACCGCCGGAAATTCGGCATCGACTGAAATAGTGTATTTCGAGTGAGGATATTCTTTTGCAAATTTGCTCATGTATTTCCAACTTGATTCTTCATCGGTTCCCAAGAGAATCGTGATTCTTGCTTTAGGCGCTAGCTGAAATTGTTTGAGAATGCGAAGCGCAACCATGCTGGCTGCGATGGGGCCCTTGTCGTCTTGGGTACCTCTTCCGATAAGTTTCCCGTCTTCAATCGTTGCTTCATAGGGGGCGGTGTGCCAGCCCGGTGGGTAGCTTTCCGGAGATGATGTTCCAACAGGAACTACATCGGCATGCATTACGTAGGTTAGCAGACCTTCTTGGACTCCTGTGCTCAATTGAAAAACAGTGTTATTTGCGTCGCTTTGAAATTGCAGGCCTGCCCGAAGAGACCACTGCTTAAGAAAGTTCGAGAGTTCTCCAAAGACTTGCGCTTCTTTTGCTTCGTCTCCCTCCCGCGTGGTTTGAAAAGACACGAGTGCCTTTGTTAGCTCGATAACCTCTGATTGGCTGCATTCTTTGATATAGAGTTCACTTAATTTCTCTACTGGATTGCGCTCTTGGCGAGTTGGTGTGCGGTGTGGACTCCATTGCCGCAGAAGGTTCTGTTCTTGTTTGGAAAAACTCTTGAGAGTCTTTTGGGTAAAGTCGGCAATGGAATTGCAGTGAGCCGGCAGGGATGTCCATTGTGAATCCGATGGCGAGGGTTTCGACAAAAGGGCACAACCATGAAGAAAGAGACAAAAGAGGATGAAAAGACGAGAGTTCATCGTTTCTCCAAAAGGTAGGTTTGTTCATGCAAATAAGACAAGCCCCGTTCTTGAAATTTAGGGCTTTCCGCCAGGATATCTTTTTCAGATTCTTGAAATCGTCTCCATGTCGGATGGTATAGTCGCTCAATTTCTTGTGTCGGTACAGCAAATGGGGGACCTTGCATTTCATGCTCCGGATAGGACAAAGCAATAAGAAGCATCTTAGCCCCCTGCGGGCACAAGAGGTTGATTGTTTTGAGGTAAGCAGAGCGCATGGGTGAGGGCAATGCAATCAGAGCAGCGCGATCGTAGACTAATGTCGGAGTGGATGGGAGGTCTTGTGGCCTTAAGTCGAAGAAGTCTCCGCAATACAAGTGGATATTTTCGGAGGAAACTACTCTAAATGCGCCTTGAGAATGTTCGTGGGTGGTTTCGATATTGGCTTCGGCGAAAAAGTCTCTTACGGCAATTGGGGAGAGTTCAACGCCTACCACGGTATGCCCCTGCTTTGAGAGCCAGAGAAGATCGTGACTTTTACCGCAGAGTGGAACTAGCACCGTTTGGGGTTCTGCTTTTGTGAGCGTTTTCCACTGAGACTGGAGTGCAAAGTTCACATGCTGCTGATGAAAACCAATCTGATTGGTTGTCCATCGTTCGTGCCAAAAGCTTGCTTGCATAGGTTATCCTGATGGGCTGGTGTTCTCGTGGGGTCATCACGGGATTTATCCCGGTTTTTTGGCAAGGCAATACCTGTGAAGTGGAGGAATCTCAAGGGGCTAGGGCCCGAGCTGTCCCGCGGGGAATTTTTGGATCACTGACGATACCCGGGGAAGAGGTAGCAGAGTCAAAAGAGCTACGCTCGAAAGAGCCAGACCGCTGGGGAGCTCAAGAGTGGGCCCTGGTCATGGGGCTGGCCTGCACTTCGCTCCTAGGTTTGTCGGGGAGCCCGCTGAAATTCGGGCGGAGTCTCCCCCCCCTCCTTTTTTTGTTAAGTGCATGAAATTATAAAGTATTGTTAGTCCCTGGGGCCGATGTGTTCAAGAAGATCAACTTTCGTAAACTAGAGAAGAAATCGGGTACCGTTTCCAAAAACTTTGCGGCAATAGGCCATGCTAAGTACGATGAAGAAACTCGCAGTCAGCCACAAAGGATATGACGGTTGGTCGGGAGAGTTATAAGCCATGAAACGGGTGAAGAGTAGAACCCAACTTGCGGTGATGTTTTTATTGGGGCTGGCCGGATGGGCGGCCGTTGTTGCGCTTATGGTGTGGCCTGTTCAAAGCCTTGCGCCATTAGAATTATCGAGTGAATTTGCCGCTTGCTTGCTCTTTGCTATTGGGGCGCGTCTTTTGGCGTTTCGCGCTTTTAGACGAGTCCGAATCGCTCTTGATTCCGCTTTTTACATTGTCACTGTTTTCGTTTGTGGAGTCGTACCGGCAGCTGTTTTGGTCTTGATTACCCTTACTTTTGATTTCTTGATCCGTTTTTTGGGGGGGACTGGCCTGTATCGCTTAGGGGAAGCGTCATGGCGTCGCGTATTGGTACATGGTCTATACAATGGTGGTTTGCCGGCGCTGGTATTACTCTCTATAGGAGCATTTTTCGGCGACGAGTGGTTGAGGACCTTAGACGATATTACCCTGAGCTGGTTTTTGCCAACCTATGCACTAACGTTTCTCGTTATTCACTATTTTTTAACCGGTGGAACCCATTGGTTAACTGGAACGAAAATGGAGGCAGTTGGTTGGTTTATTGTGCGGGTGATCGGTGCGGAATTGATTTTGGTGCCCTTGTCGTTGGCGATGGTATTGGGTTATCGCCACCAAGGTCTTTTCTTTTTCCTGCTCGTCGGAGCTTCGAGTGTCATGACGAATGCCGTTTATAGGCGTCAGGCTACGGCCCGTGATGAGTTGGACCAACGAGTGGATGAGCTTTCGACATTGAACGAAGTGGGACGAGTTATTGCTGGGAGCTTGCAGACGGATGCTTTGATTACGAATATTGCGACAGCTACGCTGCACTTGGTTGGGCACACATCTCGCTTTATGCTGGGGCTCTTGGATGAGGACACAGGTAAGTTAAATTGCCGTTTTTTTGATGAAGCGGGCAATGAGTTTCTTAAGGTCGAAATCGACTCAAAGGCGGGGCTCTCGGGCTGGGTAATGGCGAATTGTTCGCCTCTTTTGATTAGTGAATTACAGCGGGAATATTCGAAGTATGTTTCTGACAGTACTTATAACGATCCTAATTTTCATTCCTGGCTGGGGGTTCCATTAGTTGTTTACGATGAGGTGGTGGGGGTCATGAGTGTTCAAAGCGAGGAGTACGGGGTTTATACGAACGATCATTTGCGGGTTCTTATGACGATTGCAGACCAAGCTGCCGTGGCTATAGAAAATGCTAGGCTTTATGAGTTGGCCACGGTGGATGGACTGACTGGGCTCTTTGTGCGGAGGTATTTCGACCATCGTCTTTCTGAGGAATGGGAACGTTCCAGCCGATATTCCAATCCCTTTGTAGTTGCTATTTTCGATTTAGATAACTTTAAAAAGATTAATGATACGTTTGGGCATCAGGTTGGGGATAAGGTTTTGCGGGCTACGGGCGCTATCATTCGACGAAACATGCGTAGCATAGACATTGCCGCCAGATATGGGGGCGAGGAATTTGGCTTTCTTTTGCCGCGAACGGATTTAGACGAAGCGAAAGCGGTTGCTGAACGGATTCGTTCGGAGATTAGTCAAGAGGAAATATCCACGAACTCAGGTGTACTTCGGGTTACTCTTAGCATTGGTTTGGCGGGGTTTCCGAATACCGATTGTGAGGGGCCGGTGGAGTTACTTTCTCAAGCGGACGAAGCTCTTTATCGAGCTAAGCGGGCGGGAAAGAACCGGGTAATGGTGTGTGGGGAGTGAATTCCCTACCTTGAGAGAGCAAATATCTTCAAAATAGCCGGATTTTTCGAGATTTTAGAGTGTTGACCGGTCCTTTGTGTTTCTCTATTGGGCCAGAAGTCTGTAATTTATACAGGTACCTTTAGACAAAGTGAATGGAAGTTCGATGTCCGACGAAAAAAAAGCCAGTGATTCGGATGCAATTTCTCCTGAGGCTGGAGCACTTGTTCGAATTGCTGAACAGCCTCCTACGGTGTTGCCTACGGTTATTCAAAATGAATTAGTTCCATTTCCAGGGCCGGTGGTTCCACTTCTTTTGGAGACCGAGTTGCGCCAGGATACTATTCGGCAAGCAAAAGCTAACTCGGGATTTTTGTTACTGATCAATCGCGCTAGCCCAACGAGTAGTTCTGGGATGGTTCCTCCGATGGGGATGCCTTTTGTGGCCGAAGTCGAGCCGATGGAGGATGAGACATATACCCAAGAGGAGCTTGAAGAAGAGCTTCATGAAGTCGAAACAATGGAGGATGTGGGTGTGTCTCTTGGGCACTCAGGGGTAAATCCTGTGGTGGATTTGACCGACATGCTTAATGAGGAGCCTGAAGACGCGGACGAATCAGTGCTACCTACCTCCATTCGGGAATTGTGCCCCGTAGGTATTTTGGCTCGAGTGGTTAAAGTGTTTCGTCTACCTGATGGACGGATGTCGGCCTTGATTCATTTAATGCAACGAGCTCAACCTTTAGAGCTATTCATTGAAGGCTCAGTACCTACCACCCGCGTCACTTATACCAATGATGTTGTTTCTAACGAAGAGCAGTTTCAAGCCACCTATCGTCAGGTTCGATTAACATTGCAGCAGTTTTTCGAAGCGCACCCAAGTATTTCTGAAGAGGTGAAGATTACAGCTTTATCCATCGAGGTACCTGGGATGTTAGCTGACTTTGTAGCGCAACATCTTTCAAGGGATTTCAAGGAGCGCTTGGGCTTTTTGACCAGGCTTGATCTGACGGAACGAATGAAACTTTCTTTGGAAGTGTGTATTCGGGAACTTGAGATGTTGACCGTAGGCAATCGAATTAGCCAAGAAATTCGAGAGAAAGTCGAAAAGCACCAACGAGATTTTCTGCTGCGTGAACAATTGAAAGCTATCCGAGTAGAGTTAGGCGAAGAGCGCGATCCAACTGCGGTTGCAATGGAAGAGATCAAGGCGAAACTTGATAAAGCGGGATTGCCAGAGATGGCGCGCGCTCGAGCAGATGAAGAATTGAGTCGCCTGCAATTCGTTCCTCCCGAGTCCCCTGAATACAACGTGGTTCGTTCATATTTGGAATGGATTGCTAGTTTACCATGGTCGACGGTCAGCACAGACAATACTGATATTCACCATGCCCGCGATGTTTTAGAGGAAGACCACTTTGGTTTGGAGGAAGTAAAGGATCGCATCATAGAGTTCTTGGCTGTTCGGCAATTGAATCCCGAGACGCAAGGTTCCATTCTTTGTTTTGCGGGACCACCTGGGGTAGGCAAAACCTCCCTTGGAAAATCGGTCGCGCGAGCTCTAGGCAGAGAGTTTTATAGATTTTCTGTTGGTGGAATGCGTGACGAAGCCGAGATCAAGGGGCATCGACGAACTTATATTGGCGCTATGCCGGGTAGAATTCTTCAGGCTTTGCGACAAGTGAAAACAGCTAACCCTGTAGTTATGCTCGATGAGCTGGATAAGATGGGATCTGATTGGAGAGGAGATCCATCGAGTGCGATGTTGGAGGTTCTTGATCCTGCTCAGAACACTCAATTTCTTGATCATTATCTCGACCTTCCATTTGATTTGAGTCGGGTCATGTTCATTGCCACGGCAAATGTGAAGTCTCAGATCCCTGGACCTTTGTTGGATCGCTTAGAGGTTATAGATCTCCCTGGTTATATTCGGGAGGAAAAAGTGGAGATTGCTCGTCGTTACTTGTTGCCCCGACAACGCAAGGAGCACGGCCTTAAGAATTCCCAAATCAGAATAGGGAAGACTGTGATTCGCCGGGTGATCAAAGATTATACGAATGAAGCCGGTGTTCGGGAGTTAAACCGAGTAATCGGAAAGCTTTATCGTAAGCGGGCAACTGAAGTTGTGCAGGGCAAGGATATTGGGGCTTCTATCAAACCAGAGGCCCTCGAACATTACTTGGGCCTTCCAAAAATGCGCGATGATCGCCTCAATCGGATTAATAAGCCGGGTGTCGCAATGGGGCTTGCCTGGACGCCTTTTGGGGGAACTGTCTTGTTCATTGAAGTAGCCCGAATGGCGGGGAAAGGTGTTGTTAAGGTTACCGGGCAACTTGGCGAGGTTATGACGGAGTCTACCGCCATAGCTTACTCCTTTGTGAAGCATCAAGCGGAATCTCTTGGCCTGGAAACAGAGATTTTTTCCAAGAGCGATGTGCATTTGCACTTTCCATCCGGAGCAGTGCCTAAGGACGGGCCTTCTGCGGGGATTACAATTACGACGGCTATTCTCTCACTTATCAGTGGAACTCCTGTGATGGGTAAATTGGCGATGACAGGAGAAATATCACTGGGTGGAGAAGTGCTTCCCGTTGGCGGAATTCGTGAAAAGGTAATAGCGGCTAAAACCATGGGCGTCACAACGGTAATCGTGCCGAAGGCGAATGAAGCTGACGTTGGAGAAATTCCTCAGCAAGTAAAAGACCGGATGAATTTTGTATTTGCTTCTCATTACGACGATGTTTTTCGCGTAGCCTTTCCGAAGGGGCTTGTTGGGAGCAAGAAGGTCAATGATAGTACTCCCAAGTTAATTCGGTCGAAAAAAGCAAAGCAAACCAAAGCGGCAACAAGGGGGCGGAAGGTGTCAAATCTGGGACGTAAATCGAAACGAGTCGCAAAAAGGTCAAAGTCTTCAGTTAAAAGATAAGGGACATTTATGAGTTCAGCGAAGCGCTCCTTTAAAGCAGTCAAGGGAATGAACGATATTCTACCTGGCGCCAAAGAGGATTTTCTCGATACGGCTGTGTGGAATTTTATACTTGGCAAAGCTCAAAGGGTTCTTGAGGGGTACGGATACTCACAAATTCGGTTGCCGGTAGTTGAAGACACCTCGCTTTTTGCCCGTGGTCTCGGCGAGCAAACCGATATTGTAGGCAAAGAGATGTACACGTTTGAGGATCGTGGTGGGCGCAGCCTTACTCTGCGGCCAGAGGGAACCGCTAGCGCAGCTCGTGCCTATGTAGAGCACCATTTTGCACGAAATAACCCCATTCAAAAATGGTGGTATTTTGGTCCGATGTACCGTGCAGAGAGGCCTCAAAAAGGGCGGTATCGTCAATTTTACCAGATTGGGGCCGAGTTTTTTGGGGCGGATACTCCGGCATCTGAAGCAGAAATGCTGATGATGCTTTGGGAGTTCACTCGGTTGCTAGGACTTTCCGAGGTTAGGTTGAGGCTCAATACATTGGGGGACGGCCCGAGTCGTGTGGCATACCGGGGCGCTTTGGTGGCACACTTTGAACCTCTTGTGGAGAAGCTCTGCGAGAGTTGTGCTGGCCGGGTAGATTCCAATCCCCTACGAGTGCTTGATTGTAAACGTTCGGGGTGTATTGAAATAGTCTCTCTTGCTCCTGATATTTTGGACTGCCTAACCCCAGCGGCTCGCACTCATTTTGATGCTCTTCGGTCACTTCTCGACGCGGCCCAAATTCCTTATGATCGTGATCGCACGTTGGTGCGTGGTTTGGATTATTATACGGGCACTATTTTTGAGTTCACCACAGGGAACTTGGGAGCGCAGGACGCGATACTAGGTGGAGGGCGCTATGATGAACTGGTTTCTGAACTTGGCGGCACTTCGACGCCGGCTCTGGGTTTTGCAGCTGGAGTCGAACGCCTGGCACTCTTATTGGAGGATTCTCTACGGAAAAATACAGGGCCGGATTTGTATATCATTCCAATGGACACCTTTGAGGGGAGTGCGTTTGAGCTTGCGTCGAACATTCGAGCTGACGGAGAATTGAGAATCGTGGTCGATACAGGGGGCGGGAAAGTAAAACAGCAGTTTAAGCGGGCGGATAGATCTAGGGCACGTTATGCTTTGGTCTTGGGAGAAGACGAGCTTTCTGAGAAGTTAGGGAGAGTTAAGGACTTAAGGACCGGTGAATCGACTGAATTGAAACTTGAACCCGCAGGAATCGCCAAGTATCTTATTAGCTGAAAGCCGAATCGAGGGAGCCAGATAATGAATTCAGTCCGAGCGTTTTGGGTTTTGTGCATTTTATTGTGGCCGATAGGACACCTTGGAGCGCAGGGACTTGCGGTTGGAAAACCGCTTCCGTTTTTTACGCTCAAGGCTCTTAATGCCGAACCGGGTGAGTCTCCTTATGTAAGCTTAGACAAGATGATCAAAGGTAAGAATCAACAACCTCGGAAGTTGGTGCTTATTTCTTTTTTTGCATCGTATTGTGAGCCTTGCAAAAAGGAGTTGCCGTATTTGGCAAAACTTTATGAATTGTACGAAAAAGATGGCTTTGCCGCGGTTGTGGTTACTATCGACAAAGAGGCGGAAAAGATTCAAGAGGCCAAGGATTTGGCCCAAAAAAATAATGTCAAGTTCCCTGTGTTGAGTGACCGTTTTAATATTGTGGCGAAACGATACAAAATAGCTGAACTCCCATCTTTGTTTTTGATGGATAATGAAGGTAAGGCTTTAATGGTTGAAAGCGGATACACCACGAATATTTCTAAGACACTTCTTACGAAGATTCGCCAGGCTTTGGGTAAGCCAACTGCAGATGCGATACCCGCCGAATTGAGTGCTTTTTTTCCATCTGAAGCAAAGCGCGATTCGGGGGCCGCCGCATCTCAAGTTGGGCAAGAAAAGAAGCGATCCGGAGGAGATAAGCGAAAATCCTCATCTACTGGCACCTCTGATTGATACGATGAATAGAGCTCTATTCTCAATTATTCGAAAGGCTTTTCCGTATCTCCTAATTTGTTCAATAGCTGGTGTTTTGATTCTTAGGCATGTGGGCGTCACTCCTTCTGTCTCTCGAGCATTCACAGGACCAATCGAGGACGGACTTTGGTTCGATTCTTATCAAATGGCACTTGAGACGGCGTTGAACTCACAAAAACCAATGTTGGTTTATTTCAGTGCGGATTGGTGTGCTCCTTGTATCCGGTTGGAAGAGAGCATTTTTCCTGATTTTCGAGTTCGACAAGAGTTGTCGGAAGTCGTTGCTGTGAAAGTAGACGCCTCAGAGATGAGAGGGGAAATCTCTTCGATCTTAAAAAAATATCGGATTTCGGGCCTCCCCACGATAGCTTTCTTTAGACCTCCCAGCGATGTTTTGGTGTCACCGCGAATAGAAGGATTCATTGAGGCTGAGGAGTTGGTGAAACACATTCGATACGTTACGGCTTCTGGGCCGTGAATTGGGTACAAGGAAATGCGTGGCGAAGAACAAGGTGAGCAAGCAAATTGGCTGTATCGGTTTGGTAGTCATGTATACGGACCGGTTGGGGAGGCTCGTCTCAAGGAAGATATCATATCAGGCAAATTAGACCTTAATATTCATGTAGGAAAAGAGGGGGCGGAGTTTCTTCCTCTTGCGAGGGTACTAGCATTTGAGGAATGCTTGGAACAAGCTAAGCGCCAAAGGAAAGCTCGCCGTGAGTTTCAGTACAAGGTGTGGGGATGGTTCGTTATGGTTGTTGGCTTGGTTTTGTTGGTTTGGACTGGGGTGTCATTTGAGCGCACTTTGGTGGCAGAGAGGCTGCGGCACTCCGTTGAAGTGGCTCAAGCAAAAGAGCGGTTAAAGAGCAGGGTGGAAAAAATTAGAGGGCTCGCGCCGATACCTCTTGCTGGTTTTCCGCAAGCGACGAGTCCGGTTTCGGGAGGGACCTCGAGTCAGGAAAAGAAAGAGGAAAAAAGCCGAGTGGCTCGGAGAGCTTCGTCGAAAAAGGCGGTCAAAGTCGCAGCAGAAAGGATGGTTTCAAGTTGCGAACGATCGCAAGAGAGCATTGTCAAAGGCGTTCGCAAATATCTGCGGCAAATTAATTCTTGTATCAAGAACCAACAAAGTCGCGAAGAGGGCCAGGGGCTTGGTGCAGCTTTGGTGGTCAACTTTGTTGTTAGGCCGACGGGCCGTGTGTTGGATTTTGAAATAGACAAACCACGTTCTGCTCAAGTTGGTCTGAAGAACTGTATGACTCGAGTATTTAGAACAATAAGGTTTGCTAGGGTGGGCGGTACAAACTGCCCTGTAAGTTTACCTATCAAATTGAAAAAGGACTAGTTCTTTTGGTCAATGAGGGCTCTACCTTTTCTTCGCTCAAGTTTGTTTCTCCTTTCAGATTTCTTTTTATTGCGTTTTTTGGAGAAGGTGGTTGTTTCGTTGGTTCCTTTGGAGATTAATGGCCGCTAGTTTAAGGGTTGCTTGGGGGGCTAACTCCCAGCGTACTGAAGCCAAAGGAGAAAGGCCAATGCACCTACTACGGTAATTCCAATGCGAAGCAAGCGACGTTTTTTCTTGTAGTTTGCATACGCAAGTTCGGGGGTTTCATCTTGGGCTCCGGAGAGTAGTCGGCTGACATCGGTCATTCGCCGAATTTCATTGTTCTCGGGGGCTAAGTTACCTAGTCTTCTTTCCAGGATTTTAGCAAATTTCGGATCAGAGTCGCGAACCGCTATTTTGAGTTGGTCAATAAGGTGTTTGATGGTTTTATCGAGTGCATCTCGTCTGTATTCTGATGGATTAAGCTCAAAATCCGCGAGATGTTTGCGGGAATCGCCGCCACCTAGATGGCGGAGGTTGACCGAAAGCCTTTCGTGAATCGTTTTCATTGACTCCGGCCGCATGTTTTTGTCGCAAGAGATGCACTCTTGAATGAGGGTCGAAAAGCGTTGCGATATTTCAGGGCGCAATTCATTTACCGGGGTAGGGCGCGTTTCGCGCATACTATTGAGAAGATGGTAGGGAGTTTCGGCGTCAAATGGAAGATTTTGTGTTGCCAAATAGTAAAGCAAAGCCCCAAAAGCGAAAATATCAGCTTTTTCGTCCAGTGGTTGTCCTTGAAGCTGTTCGGGCGCCATAAAACCCGGTGTACCGATGATTTCAGTGATATTAGCTGCATTCGGTCCGAGGGGCGAATGCTCGGTGATAGCCTTTGCTATACCGAAGTCGGCTAAGACTAAACGACCACGATGGAGAAAAACATTGTCTGGTTTTAGGTCTCTGTGAATTATTTCCATTTCATGGGCATGCCTTAAGGCACGGCTTAACTCTAGACCTATGGCTACGAGCGTTGACTCCAAGACAGGCGCGTTTTCTTGGATATGCTTTCCGATATGCGGGCCTGGTATTAGCTCCATTACCAAATAGAGATATTGGGCCTCTGAACCACCGAAATCATAAATATCAACTATATTGGGGTGGCTTAGTGCTGCAATTGCTTTGGCTTCTCTCGCAAAACGCTCTCGATGCTTGGGGTCTCTTGCAAATTCCTCTTGAAGTATCTTAATGGCAACGTCGCGACCCATTTTGGGATCTTGAGCTAAGAAGACTGTGCCGCTGGTGCCTTTGCCCAAGCCTTCTATGATTTGGTAGCGGTCGATCGTTTTGTATGCCATGAGGCTACGCTCCTTTGGGTCCCAAGAACTGCACCTAACTGTATAGCTTACTTGAAGAACAAAGCGATGGTTGAGTCAATAAAACTGTGCATCTGCTACGCTTAGTTTATGAGTTGCAGAGGGCTTCAATGATTTCAGGTAGAGAGTCCGGAGTGAGTTTGGGATGTGCTGCTTGGCCATGCTGACTTCGGCTAATGGCTACGGGGGCATGGGGGCACATATCAAGGCAACTGCGTGGAACAATATCGAATAGCTTTTTGTCTTCGGCTACCTGTTTGTCTCGAAGTTCCAATAGAGTTTCAAGATTTGGGATCGCTCCTTGTAGCTGGCACTTTCCTACACAAATCGCGAATAGTGTCTCAGAGGAGATCTCGGGTACAAGATTGGGGTTGAGTGCCATGGCCGCCCAGGCATGGGAGCGGGGCTGCTCGTTTTTTTGGGCTACTTCGTCAATTACTTCGGGAGGTAGGCGCCCATTGGGTTGCTCTTTGGATTGTTGCTCGAGGGCTCTTGCCAAATCGAGTAGATCCGTTTCAGCGATGGGGTCATGTGTGTTTTCTGCGGGAGGTCCTAGATTGGGAAGAAGTGGGGGCATTTGTTTCTCTTAAGACTTTAGTGGGCTCTGAGAGTCGAGTTTCATAGAACCCTAGTTGTTGTGGCCTAGCTCTAAAATAATTTCTTTGGGCTTAATGAAGCCCAATTCGTCACGGATGACACGTTCTTGAACCGCTGGGCGGCGCCGAATTGCGTCAATTTGTGAACGTAATTTGGCTATTTCGTTTTGGATCTCTTTATTTTCTAGTTCTACGGAAAAGAGCGCCGTCCGAAGTTTCTCCCGTTCGGTCCAGCCGTTTGAGATGAAGAGAGTGTGAAATAATAGGGCGCCGCTCAGTAGCGCAATCACGAATAAAATTGGTTTTAGTTGGGTCCACTTCATTGGTCTGCCTTATGGGATTTTATTCGCTTCGAAGAAGAATATCAAGCTAGCTTATTGCTCTTCGGTGGCGATAGCGAGGCGATGAAATCCTGCAGCTTGTGCCATATCCATCACTTCCACAACTTTGCCGTGATGGGCTGTAGAGTCGGCTTGAATCACTATCAATTGCTTAGGAGTGTTTGTGTAATGCTCTTCCAGTCGCGATTTGAGTTCCTCGGAAGACATCGTTTGGCCTTCGTGGATTACCTGACCGTTTCGCGTTACCGCCAGAATAATATTATTGGATTGCACATCGGCGGTTGCCGCACTTGCCTTAGGGAGCTCTACCTCAATGCCTGGATTTTGGACAAAAGTGGATGTGATAAGAAAGAAGATGAGGAGAATAAAAACGATGTCTACAAGGGGTGTTAAGTTTACCTCAGATTTTCCGCGCTTTTGCTTTCTCGTTCGAAATTCCATTCTAGTTCTCAACGACCATTTCTATAAGGTTTAGAGACCTTTCCTCCATTTCTACAACGAGGTGATCGACTCGCCCCAAAAGAAATTTGTAGAAAATGAACGAGGGAATAGCGACGCTTAACCCAACAGCGGTGGTGATTAGTGCCTTCCATATTCCGTTGGCGAAAACCGACGGATCTCCCAAACCCATTGCTTCGACTTGTTGAAAGACATCCATCATGCCCGTGACAGTCCCAAGGAGGCCTAGTAGAGGTGCGATTGAGGCGCAGGTCCCTAATATTTCGATATACCGCTCTAGGAGAGCGCTTTCACGTCGACCAATTTCCTCAACTGCTTCTTTGACGCGCGCTCTATCAAAGGCTTCATGCTTCAATGCAGCGGACATAATTCGCGCCATCGGGTTGCAGCTATTTTGGGCCAACAAGAGGGCATCGCTGGTGCGTTGCTCTTGAATTAAACTCTCTATTTTGTCGATGAATTCATCCGGAATGATCCGATGACGTTGCAGCGTCCAAAGTCGCTCCAAAAAAACGCCGAGTGCCACGATGGAACAAAGTCCAATGGGCACAACTAAGGGGCCTCCCTTAATTAAGAAGTCATACATTTGTTATTCCCTTTTGGGCACTTCCAGTTGTGTAAGCTCTGAGCCGGGCTCACGTCGTTGGGAAGGGCATTTGCCAAATCGTTTACATTCATTGCTTTGTGTGGAGTTCGGGCTGCAGGATTGGCTGCATTGATGGTTGCGATAACGCTTGAGACCGTAGCGCAAAACGATGCTTCCGGAAAACAATATAATTCCTAGCAGAATAATTATTTGAGTAGTTTCTGACATAGTTTCAAATAGTTACATTTCGTAATGCCTTTAGTTCGATGACGCAAGACCCCGTGGTGTTTTCGTGCAAGAAGCATGAGGAGGTCTAAGTATACCTCGTTTTTGGCAGGGAATGGCTCAAAGACGGTGTCTTTGGAATACGATCGTTCGCGGTGGGAGCGGACCTTCAATGAAATCGCGATGTTGACAGATTTCAGAACGGCACTCTACCATAATATTGGGGGAATACCGTAGCCAACGAAAGGAGGCTAGAGATGAGTTACAAGCGTTTTGGTGAGTATTTGATTGAGTGGAAGGTTATCTCTAGTGCAGATCTAGAAAAGGCACTTCAGACTCAGGCGCGTTGGAGGCGGATTCTCATTGGCGATGTCTTAATTCATATGCAAGTGCTCAGCCACAGCGATTTAGATAGGGCGCTTGCCCTTCAAGCCCGTTTGGCTGCGGCTAACCAAGAGGACACTTGGCGTCGCATTGGTGACTTATTGATTGAGGAAGGGTTTATTTCTCATGTCGAATTGCAAGGCGCTTTGGTGGAGCAGCGACGGTTGAGAGGATTGCGAATAGGAGAAGTGCTATTGGAAATGGGGCTCGTAACACCTGTGGAACTCGATCGCGTAATTGCTCGTCAGATGCAGGAGAAAGCAGAAACAGCGGCTTGAGGAGCAAGAAGGTTGGTTTGTCGTAGGGCTTCATAGGCTCCGATTCCAACGGATGTTGCTAAATTCAAAGAGCGCATTGTCGAGTTTCCGTGTGGGATCGTGATGCGTTGGTCTTCTCCAATCCAGTCATGGAGCCAGTCCGGACAACCTGCGGTTTCCTGTCCAAAGAGTATGCCGTCCTCATCTTTGAAATCTGCCGCCCAAAATGATTTTTCAGCCTTTGTCGAAAATAACCAAAGTCGTTTGGGGCGTTGTGGGCATTTTTCGAAGGTTGCCCAGCTTGCGTAATGGCGAATATCCAGTGAATTCCAGTAATCCATGCCGCTTCGACGTAGCTGTTTGTCACTGAGGTCAAAGCCCAATGGGTAGATGAGATGAAGGCGGCATTGAGTAAAGGCACATAGCCTACCTATGTTTCCGGTGTTTTGCGGGATTTCGGGTTGGAAAAGCACAATATGAATCATGGAGCCCCTCTATCAAGACTAATTTTTTGCAGGAACCCCTGCGCACAAATTTCATAGAAGAGTGTAAGAATCTTGTGAGATTGAGGTGTTAGAGAGATCGGCGAGCGGAAAAGAAAATAACGGACTCTTGACCTTAGTTCTTGGGAGAGGCATGGAGCACGGCAATAGAGGGCTCATTTGTTGGGAATCAATCGATGGCTCTTCTCAGGTATTTAGCCCGTTCATAAGGAACCAAGATGCGAGATTTTTTAGTTGAATTAGGATTAAGTGACGAAAATAGCGGCGTATCGGCTGCGGACTACACGAGTGCCAATGGGCAGTGGATTGGTAGTTATTCGCCTATTGATGGCGGGTTGATAGCCAAGGTTCAAATGGGGAGCACTGACGATTACAATGTTGCTGTGGAGAAGTCGCAAGCTGCATTCGAAAAGTGGCGCATGGTTCCCGCCCCTGTGCGAGGCGAAATGATTCGACAAATTGGGGAAGAGCTGCGGGCGAAGAAAAATCTACTTGGAAAATTGGTAACGCTAGAAATGGGCAAAATTCTCGCTGAAGGTGAGGGTGAAGTTCAAGAAATGATCGACATTGCGGATTTCGCAGTGGGCTTATCCCGACAGCTTTACGGCTTGGACATTAAGTCAGAGCGGCCTTTGCACCGCATGGCGGAGCAGTGGCACCCTTTAGGCCCTGTTGGAATCATTTCAGCGTTTAACTTCCCAGTTGCTGTTTGGGCTTGGAATGCGTTTGTTGCTGCTGTTTGTGGCGACACGATGATCTGGAAGCCATCGGAGAAGACTCCTTTGTGTGCAATTGCCTGTCAGAAGATTGCCGAAAAGGTGCTCAAAGCTAATGGACATGAGGGGGTTATGAATCTCGTGGTTGGCGATGGAGCTGGGGTTGGTGAGGCGATGATCTCCGATAGGCGCTTACCACTAATTTCTGCAACCGGTTCTACGCGTATGGGACGCCGCGTTGGTTCTGTGGTCGCGGAGCGCTTTGGAAAGAGCATTTTGGAGCTAGGTGGGAACAATGCTTTGGTGGTGATGAAGGATGCAAATCTTGAGCTGGCTCTCGGGGGAGTTTTATTTGGGGCGGTAGGAACCGCAGGCCAACGATGTACTACTACTCGGCGCCTCCTATTAGAAAACGATATTGCAGACGATTTCATCTCGCGGTTGGTAAAGGCCTATGAGCAGGTCCCTATAGGAAACCCCTTAGAAGATGGGACATTGATGGGACCGTTGATTGACGCAGACGCAGTCAAATCTTACCAAGAAGCCCTTAGTGCGGTGAAAGAGCAAGGTGGCGAGATACTCTGCGGTGGAGAATTGTACAAGCAACCCAATGCGGAGCAGGGCTTTTATGTGAAACCAACTATTGTGCGGGCCAGACACGATATGCCCATTGTGCAACAAGAGACGTTTGTACCAATTTTGTATGTTTTAACCTTCGACTCCCTTGAGGAGGCAATTTCGATTCAAAATGGGGTTCAGCAGGGGCTTTCAAGTGCCATTTTTACGGATTCGATCAGGAATGGTGAGCGCTTTTTATCCGCTATGGGATCTGATTGTGGGATTGCGAACGTAAATATCGGCACCAGTGGAGCTGAGATAGGGGGAGCTTTCGGTGGTGAAAAAGAGACAGGGGGTGGGCGTGAGTCTGGGTCCGACTCTTGGAAAGCATATATGCGCCGGCAAACGCAAACCATTAACTGGTCAACGGAATTACCTTTGGCACAAGGAATTACGTTCGGATGATTGATGTAAAGAGCATTCGTGATCTTGAGCTTCAGGCTAAGACTGTTTTTATGAGGCTGGATTTAAACTGTCCCCTTAATGGAGGTTCGGTGAGAAGTGATGCTCGTATTCGAGCAGCGCTTCCGACTATTCGCTATGCCATAGAAAATGGGGCCAAGTTAGCCATTGCTTCTCATCTTGGGCGTCCCAAGGGGCAGGTTAATTCGGAGATGAGTCTTGAACCCGTTGCGGGGCGACTTTCTGAGTTGCTAAATTCCGATGTTATCCTGGTAGACAATTGTGTGGGGGATGGCGTTAAGGGTTTATTGACAAACTTGCGTGACGGTCATGTGCTTGTCTTGGAGAATTTACGATTTCATCCCGGCGAGACCTCCAACGACCCTGAGTTTGCCCGGAGGCTGGCAGAGCCGTTTGATGTGTTTATTAACGACGCCTTTGGAGCGTGTCATCGCTCCCATGCTTCTGTGGTAGGAATGAGCCCTTATGTTGAGGAGATGGGTGCGGGCTTCTTGTTGGAGAAGGAAATAGAAGGTTTGAGTGTCATGCTCGAAGCCCCGGCGAAGCCTTTTGTGGCAGTTATCGGAGGCGCGAAGGTGTCTGATAAGGTGGGCATCATCCAGGTGCTTCTCGATCGAGTTGATACCATCTGTATTGGGGGAGCAATGGCTTACACTTTTTTAAAGGCACAAGGCCGCAAAGTGGGCGCTTCAAGAGTCGAAGAAGATAAAGTTCCGCTTGCTAGAAAAATTCTAGCAGGAGCACAAGCACGAGGGGTTGAATTTGTATTGCCTCGTGACCATATCGGCGCTTCGGAATTCTCAGAAGCGGCTATCAAAACCACGATAGCCAGCACTGATATTCCTGATGGGGTGATGGGGCTGGACATTGGACCTCAGACTCAAGAGCAATATGCGAAGATTGTAGAGGGAGCAGCTTCTTTATTGTGGAATGGGCCCATGGGAGTTTTTGAGTGGGATTCATTTGCAGGAGGCACTAACGCGGTTGCTAGAGCTGCGGCTAGCTGCAAGGGCTATACGCTTGTGGGCGGCGGTGATTCAGTCGCTGCTATCGAAAAAGCGGATGTGGCTGGGCGAATCAATCATGTATCCACCGGTGGAGGCGCTTCTTTGGAATTTCTGGAAAAAGGAATGCTACCGGGTCTGAAGGTTTTGGAAAAATAAAATGGAACGACGATATTTGATTGCAGGAAATTGGAAACTCAATAAGACAGTGTCTGAAGCTCTCGATATGATTAGAGATTTTACTCGTTTGGTGGGGGCAGTGCGTGATTGTGATATCGTGGTTGCTCCTAGCTACACAGCTCTTTGGCCAATAGGGCAGCGGCTTAGGGAGTCTCGGGTAGAACTCGCTGCACAAGATTTGTATTTTGAGAATAGCGGTGCGTTTACCGGTGCAGTGTCTGGAGTCCAGCTTAAGGAGGTGGGCTGCAAGTACGTGTTGGTGGGGCATTCTGAGCGCCGTGAGCTTTTTGGAGAAACCTTGGAGTCGTCTGCAAAGAGGATGGAAGCAGCTTTTGAGGCTGGGTTGATTCCTATTTTATGCATCGGGGAAACCCAAAAAGAGCGCGATTCAGGGAGTACGAATGAGGTCGTCGGTGAGCAATTGGATGCAGCTATTTCTCATTTTGATTTAGATACGTTAATGGGGATGGTAGTCGCTTATGAGCCAGTGTGGGCAATTGGAACTGGTAAGGTTGCCACGCCTCTTCAAGCCCAAGAGGTTCATCGAATGATCCGCGAGCGATTACGGACTCGCGATGTTGATTTGGCGGAGCGAACTCGAATTTTGTACGGAGGTAGCGTCAAACCTCAAAATGCTGCCGAGCTTATGTCACAACCAGATATTGATGGGGCCTTGGTAGGGGGCGCTAGCTTAAAAGCTGAAGATTTTGCAGAGATAGTAAAGGCGCGTCCGTTTTTGGCTTCGTAGACGCCGCAATTTAACAAGAGTTGTTATTTTCGGTTGCGCTTTGGGGGAGCGAAATCCTGCTTATTTTTGGGACGGAGATTCCTCGTTGGGAGCATCTTGGGTAGGAGCTGGTTCAGCTTTTTGCTCGGTTTCGGTTTCCGCTGAGTCTGTTGTCGTTTCAGTGGTTTCAGTGGAAGTAGTGGTCGACTCGCTCTTGTCGGTTTCGGTTGCCGGGGCAGTCTCTGCTTCGTTGGCTTGTGCTGCATCGACTTGAGAAGAAGTATCTGTTGCCGAATCAGCTGCGGCTGCATTTTCGGAAGCGGCTCTCACCACGGATTTATTGTCCCCACTTCGCATTGAAAGAGTCAGGGATGTGAGAAAGAATATGACAGCCGCACCCGTGGTTAATTTGGCTAGAAAATTACCGGCACCACTTCCCCCGAAAATTTGACCGGCAGCTCCGCCTCCACCACCACCAATGGCGCCCATGCCACCACCTTTTCCCGACTGAATGAGAATCGTGATAATGAGAAAAATTGCTACCACAACGTGAATGACTGTAAGAAGTGTTTCCATGATATTCGCCCAATCGAGATGAAATCTACAAGCACCATCAATAACCCAATTGTCAATCTGATTTCAATGGGTCGATGGTGCGGCAGGGGAGACTCGAACTCCCACGATATTTCTATCACTAGCCCCTCAAGCTAGCGCGTCTACCAATTCCGCCACTGCCGCGTAAGGCGGGTGGCAATAACAGTCTCCAGGGCCAGTGTCAATCTGATCGCACTAACATCTGGATCCTCTCTTCCCCAAAAAAAGCAACCAGTTAACGAGACGATCGGCTCGCCGAAGGTTGTGTTAGAAGCTAATTTCTCACTCTGTGCTCTTGGGCACTTTTTTGGGAAATTTTTGTTCTTGGGCGAGCTGGGGAGTTGGGATTAGGGCAGATGAAGGCATTTTGAATAGGAAGAAGAGGAAAATGTGCGCTAGGAATAATCCTCTGGCCTAAGGCAGGCATGCCGCATATACTTGATTTTAAGTGAGGGGACGACATTGCTTGACAGGTTGCAGCATCCCCTTTAATTTCGTCGCGAAATTTTGGGTGAGGATTGATTCTCTTAGAAAGGGGCCCAACATGGCTACTATGATTACTGAAGAATGCATCAATTGTGGTGCTTGCGAGCCCGAGTGTCCAAACGAGGCGATTACCGAAGGTGAGGATATATACGTTATCAATCCTGCAAAGTGCACCGAATGTGTTGGCCACTTCGAAGAAGAGCAATGTGCTGCTGTTTGCCCGGTCGATTGCTGTGTTCCCGATCCTAACATTGTTGAATCTGAGGACTTTTTGCTAACTCGAGCAAAGACACTTCATCCCGAGAAACAATTTGGTGAGGATTTTCCGTCTCGCTTTCGAGTTTGAGCCTATTGACTCCAATAAATATCGATATCGATTAGGAGTTGCTCCATAAATTCGGCTGGGTAACTCTCCTCTTTACTTATTTGCTTTTTGATCACTTGAGTCTACCCTGGTGACCTTTTGTCTATGGGGCAGAAAAGGATTGGCAAATTCCTTGAGTAGATAGCCGGCGGCCTCCCCTTTTTCACCCTGCAGGGAGCTCAATCTGTCATTGATGCGTTTACCGTCCGTAGAGAAGTCTCGTTTCTTCTGAGTGAGATTAAACACAATTCTCTTGGCCCCATTTGAGAAGATACCCAATGCGGTGGCGGTAAGATTACGATCGATGGTTTCGACAATAGCTATTTGTTTTGGGGGAAGTTCGCTATTTTTCGTTGCATGCGAACTCTTAAAAAATACTAGGTCGCCGGGACGAGGGAGCTTTTTGAAGAGTTGTCGACGTTTTTTGGCGGAGCCGTAGGCGAGTTCGGTTCCAGATATTTCGGGTTTGAGCGCAAGTTGTGCATCGAAAACATCGATTCCCGCATGCCAATAGGCAGCCTGAACAAAACCAATCGCATTTCTTTCAAACTTGAGGTCACCAACGGTGAATGGACCAGCGCGTAGGAGCAGTTGTTTAGCCTTGGTGAGTACGCTTTTACGTTGATGGGCATGAGCATTTCTGAGTCCGCTTTGGATGGCCGGTTGTGTGTCAATAGAGCGGGATACCAGCGGTGTTGCGGGTTGAGGGGCGCAGCCAAGGCCAGCAAAGAGAAGTGCGAAGAGGAGGTATTTCATGCAAGCAGTTTGGCCCGAAACTCTCACCGATACAAAAAAAAATTTCGGTTTCAAGATCATCTTAACTAAATGGGGCAGTCAGATAGCCTTTCATGCTTGTTGGATTGGTGGCCCCGCCATGAGCTTGATAGGTTTGGGCAGATAAAAGGGAGACTTTGCGAGACTTGTCAGCTCGTTCTTTGAATAACGTAGAGAGGGAATATCCAGGTATAACACTGGATTTAACTCTGGTTCGATAGCATATTGTAGAGGATATGTTTTTGGATGCACACGATCGAGGAAGGGGCCCATCTCGACCCACTATATGGGGCCCCTGGAATCAGCGGCTGCGAAGGGGCTTGAGAGTATGCATGTTTTTGTTTTTGGGCTTCGGGTTTGTTGGTTGTAGTGCGCTCAAATTGTCCTATGATTTTGCTGATTGGCTCATTGAATATCGACTTGAGGAGTATGTTGATCTTCGCGGAGAGCAGGAGGATCGCCTACAAACTAAATTGAAGGAATTCATGCGGTGGCATAGAAACGAAATTATGCCAAATGTTGTGCTCATGAGTGCTGATTTGAAGGCTGCCCAGGAAAGCCGCAATGTGGTTGGGACTTTCGCTAAGTTGCAACCTCGTTTGGATATGCTCTATCGAGAAAGTGCACAGAGACTCGCCCGAATAGTTGGAGATGTCTTCTACACCCTTAGTGCCAAGCAGATTGAAGAACTCGAGTATTCTCTCAAAGAGAAATTCGAAGAGAGATTCAACGAAGCAAGCGCGGCGCCGGACAAGCCTTATGAGCGGTTTGTCGAACGAATGGACAATTGGCTGGGAGGGCTTCAAGACGGTCAAAAGGAGATTTTCAGGGGGAATAAAGCGCCCCTGAGAACGCAGAGTCGAATGCGCTTTGAATGCAGAAGAGTCCGGCAAAATGAGCTTATTTCTTTGTTGAAGGGGAACTCCGAGAGAGAAAAAATTCAAGGCAAATTGATCCAATGGTGGACAATGTCTAATTGTGGAGAGGAGAGCGACCGGGCTAGAATCGCAATGCGTTCGACTATGTTAAAGAGTATGAGGGAGTTAGAACAAACTCTCACGACGCAGCAACAAGGGCGCTTAGGGGAGCGACTCACTGATTTGTATTCGAGTCTAAAGGATATTGTCGATTAGCCTGCTACTAACCCGGGAGCTGCAAAGCTTCAATTTAGATAGGGAATTT
>CAXGXL010000001.1:0-25666 GCA_964013555.1 uncultured bacterium | reverse complement strand
CTGCAAATGAGGCTACTGCAGTTCTGAATTTCTCAAGAAATTGTTTTGCCTCTTCGACGCTCTCTCCCATGCACGTGACACCGACTGAGCTGTTGGGGAAGCAATGAAAATGCACGACGCACCCTTCTTTTCGCTCCGGGTTGAAGGTAAATGATTGCTCTGAAAGCCATTCGAAAAAGTCTCGTTCAATCTGCTCACCATGTTTTTGCCACATTTTTGGACTGATTTCTCTAAAGGCTGGGAGCGGCACTTTTTCATTGGAGTAATAACTTTTTCCGGCGAGGTTGTCGTCGTCGGTTAGATAAGAGAGAATCCTATAGGGCGGAGTGCCACCTGATTTTCTCATATTGACTTCTACGGCGTAAGCTTGTTGAACCCCTTGGGGATCTCTGAATACCACGAAATCGACGGCCAGGTGATCTCTAATGCCTTTATGGGCGAGCGCGCGCGCGGTTTGAACGGACATTCCTTTGAGGTCTTGCTCCCACTGAAAGGGGCCGAAAATCCCGCGAAAGGAGAGGTTTTGTTCTCCCCCCATGGTCATATCGTACGCGGTGAGTGCTCGAATGTCTCTGGTATCTTGAACAAGAACGTCAACCGATGGAGAGCAAAAGTCCTTTCCTTCGAAATACTCTTCGATGATGGCACCGTTTTTAGGTAGTTGCGACAAGTATTCCTTGGGTAACTCGGCAATTTTTTGGGCAATAAGAGCGCGGCAGCTGCTAGCGGGCTGGTTAGTTAGCGAGTCGTGGATGTCGGAAAGATCAACCACCATATTTCCGTTGCCCGCGCAGCCTTCATCGAGTTTGATGATGACTTTCTTGAGCCCATATTCTTGAGTCAGATCAACAATGGTTCGTACCAGATCTTCTTGAGAATGAACCAAATCATAGCTACCTCGCGCGTGAGGAACACCGGCTTCTCTGAATATCTTTCGACTGCCACTTTTGGTTCCCCACTCGTTTAGTTCAGCCCTGACCGAGAGGTATTTTAAATTGAGTCTTGATGCGAGTTTCTCCCAATTTGGGTCGGTTTTGTAGACGGATAACCCAACTAGGTTTGTCTTGGACTCAGATCGAAGTCGAGCCACCTTATCTTGGAGTGATTTAAGAACTACCGGTGGTGTTTGTTCTGCCAGAGATTTACTTGAGTCGACGTCGTCGTAAGGGTTTCTTGGAACACGCACAACCTCATAAGATTTGCGGTCGAATTCCTCGAATCCCTTTATGGATTGATTACTAATTTTGTAGAGGTACTGACGAAAAGCTGTCGAGAATGGAAGCGTTGTTAAGGCCGTGATTTCCGAAGTTCCACCCTTCTTTTCAATGGAATGGGCCATAAGGTAGTTGGCTGCGAGCATTCTTTGTTGTGAGAAGGTCTTGAAATATGACATTTGCTCTTTGGGGTATTCTGACCAGCCGGAGGTAAAAACGGCGAGTTTTTTACCATCTGCCACAACCTGATTGAGTTCGGATGGTAGGTAGAATTTATAGTCGCTTCGGCCTATTGAGCGGCCTCTTTCATTTTGTGAAGCGATACTTCGCAGTTCATGCAAATTCCAGGACCCTGATTGTTCATCATTGGCCTGGGCCTTTCGACTTTGTGTTGGCGTAATGCGTTCTGGGAGACCATTTGTGTTATCGCCACAGCCAGGTGATGAAAGAAGTGAAAGCTCTGCGCTTTGTTTGTTCTGCTCTCGAAAAGCATCAATAACGGGCTGGGGCTCCCCCAGATTGGCGCAGACCGACCTAATTGGCTTCGAAAGTCGAGCCGGTACCGACTTTGCTTTTTGCATTGTGGCAAGTGAACTCAGTGGGCCTGTCTGAGATGGATTGGAGAGCGAGCGTGTAGGAGTGCGTAACTTCATAGTGGGGCGAGCCTTAGACTTCAGTTATTGTGAATTGCTTCAAATATTCGTTAAAAGACAAGTTTCTGGTTTTAACTCTGCATCTTATCGGCTTTAACCACTCAAAGTTGTGTATTTGGCATAACAATCTCAATAAATTCGTCTCGAATTGAGTGGGTGCCTATTATTTTAGTGCAGCTAGAGGCAGCGTGGACCGGTTTTTGCGACCACTCGTCAGCTTTTCGCAACTTATGACATGTGCTCTACGATAAACTTATCGACTGCGAAGAGTAATTGTTCTGAGGAGTTGGAGGATAAGACGTGTCTTTGGAATATGGTTGGGTCGACCAAATGAAGAGTAGATAGTGTGCAAGGCACTACATTGAGAGCCCGCTCCATTTAGGTTGGCTCTGAGAATCAACCAGAGAAAAAAGAGATTTCGATTCTCTCTTCAATCGAGAAAGTGTAATCAATATATTCTCGCGAAACTGGTCTTGTTTCGTTGTTTTGCTCACGCATTGCGCAAAGAGGCAGCACCAAACAATTTCGGGCCGGACCGAGTTTTAAGCTCCAGCTGTGTTCTGTCTAAGAACCCTGAGGTTCTTTTGTATTGCATAGAGTGCAGGGCCCCAAAAAGGGATAGCAGGGTTGCGGAAATTCGCGATTCGACAGACGGTGAAAACACTGCCCACCAGGTGGTTGACTATTTGGCCAAGGTCGTAGGACGCGCATAGACGGCGAATGAAACGTAGAGCACTCTTAGTTATACCACTGGTGTGTTTCAAAAATATTGCGAAAATATGTAATGTGGAGAGGTCGGGTTTGGAGTCTATTTTGAAGAAGTTGACGTTTCGGCTATTAGGACAAGGTGTTTTGAACTTGATTCTCTCTATGCACAAGCGAGGCGAGCCGCTTTTCCCGGCAGCTGAGCTTCTTGAGCTGGTAGGGGGCTACCTAACTCAACCTTCGGATCCGGAGGACGCCCTCTTGTTTGTTTAGACCAATAGACTTTACCGTATTACTTGCTTATTTGGAGTCACCTGTCGCTTTACCGGATATTGTTTGGAACGTCCGGGCGGTGGACCATAGTATGTTCTTTGAGTATAGTGGGGCTAGGGTTTTCGGGGCCGTTCGATACAGCGCGTCCGGAGGACGAATTTCGCTAGGCGGTTCGCTAGGGAATAAGGAAAGGAGCACTGAGATGGCGAAGCGCAAACGCGCACCTCGGGGTGGATTGACCCCTGAAAAAGTAATCGACGCAGCGTTGAAAATTGGGAACGAAAGTGGGTTGCACTCGGTCACCGTCAGAAGGTTAGCTGCGTCGATCGGGGTATCTCCTATGGCCATTTATGGCCATTTTAAGAGTAAAGCAGATATTGAAAAACAACTCCTGAACAAAGTGATTGCTTCTTTTGATGTAACTAGCCATACCGAATTGAAGGGTCGGAAGTGGGTTATTGAAAGTTTTAGGCGCATTAGGGAGGGACTCTTGACTCATCCCGGGGTGATTCCCTTGTTAGGAACGGCGCGGAGTATCTCTCAAACATCCTTGGAGTTGTTAGAGGATATATTGGCCGAGTTGAGTGCTTTGGTTGGTTCAGAAGAAGAGGCAACAGAGGCATTTTATGCCATGATTTCCTTTACTATTGGTAGTGTTCACGTAGAGCAGGGAATGCGGCAGGCAGTTGAAGGAGGAGCGCTGGATACAGATAACGAGCTTTACAGCGAGCTCGATCCGAGTCGAGCCATGACTCTGATCCGGACCGCTCCTGTATTTTGGCAACAAGCGAGTGAAGAGCAATTTATCAAGCTATTGACAAAGCTGTGCCCTACAAAACGACGTAGGAAAGTGTGATGTACTAACTCATGTGGGGCCGGAAGTTGGATTCTCAGTTGTCTTGCAGCTCCCTTCTCTACTTCGGTTTAGAGGACATATTGAAACGTAAGTTTACCAATTGAAATGAGATCTCCCTCCTTTAGAGTTTGCGGCTCTTCAAGAAGCTCGTTATTGCGGTGGACTTTAGCTCCCCAAGAATTATTGGAGCGGATTATGTGGCGGTCGCCATCGAAGTAAATGCCACAGGTTCCTGTGGTTGGTTTATTCTTCGCTCTTTCCCATTTCTTACGTTTGAAGGTCCAATTGTAATCGCCTAGCAAAATAGGGGCTGCGAGGTGATTTTCGGATACCAGGCGTGCTTGCTTAAAGCGAATTCGATTTGAAATCTCCTTCATTACTTCTTTTTCGAGGAATACGGTTGATTGAGACCGAGGATCTCCCTCATCACTGCAAACTCTTGCCAAAATAGCTGGGTTTCCATCGAGGGTGTATTGGTCTCCCAGATGGGCTTGTGTGTCGAATTCGTTTTTTTCTTCGTAGGTAAAAAGAAATCTACCGATTTGAAATTGCTGTCCAGAAGTTACAATTACCTCTCTAACCGTTTCGCCGGCAAACCCGATACCATTTTGACTTCCGAGGTCCGTCAATTGCAGTCCAGCACTTAGTGGGGTTGCTCGGACGTGTTTTCGGCTTATGGTGACGTCGGGGGTTACGAGCGAGCACATTTTACTCCTGCCGATAATGAATTCGTCCAATTCGATAGGCCATACCGAGAGTGGCTTCGCTACTTGTTGGATAACGAGATACCGAACTATCGCTTGGTTTGTGTCTTCCGCTACTTCTGATGATGAGTTGGCATCGATTTGGGCAGAGGCCCCCACGGTTCGCATTCCTTTGCCGGATGGGGCACTAGTCTGGGCACCTTCGGCTTCCGTTTCTATTGGAGGCGCAGGTGCTAAGGCGTCGGAAATGCGCAGAAGTGCTTTGATTTTTTCTCTCATAAATCCAGCCTCTAAGGGCTTGAGTAGCACATCAATAACGTCAAGTTGGAAGAGCTCTTCGAGCCGACTGTATTGTCGAGCAGCAGTGAAAAGCGCGACGGGAGTTGTTATACCCTCTAACCGAATTTCTTTGAGAGTATTTTCTCCGTTTAGTTCCGGCATTTCCAAATCGAGTAAAATCAAATCTACTCTTTGGGTTGCTAAAACCTGGAGTGCTTCGTGCCCATTGGCGGCTTCGATGCAATGAATGTCCGGTGAGAGAATTTCCGAAACGTACCGTCGTATTGCGCGGCTATCATCAACGCATAATACGGATTTGTTAGACACAAGAACCTCCTGCCGTTGTGCTTTTAAGGCTAACGCGAGACAGCCTAGGAGACAAATACTCTACCGGGGGCACCTTGTTTTTTCTCAAGTGCTTGATTTTATTTGCGTTTCTTTCTTGATCGAGAGCGTTTGATTCGCTAGTTAGTCTTACCTAACTTCTGCTCTGGCCAGCAAGAACGCCCAATTATGACTTTTGCGCAGCGGCAAGGAGGGGACCATTAACAATGGCGTTTAGACTCGTAATTTCATCGCCAACCACCAGGCTCATCCCGCTAGGCGGTGGTAGGTACAATATAGCTTCTATGAGACTACTAGCGGATTCGTTTTCGAATAAGGACTGCTAATGTTCATTGGTATTTTTATTGCGACGGCTTTGTTTACTATTCCGATTCCCTCCTGGCTTCCTCCTACTTTTGTGGAGCCAGCGGCCGGTCCTCTGCCACAAATAGCCTGGTGGACAGAGCCCGGTTTAGTGGGATTGGAGGCTTTGATTGAGGAGGGGCTATCAGAAAATGGAGATATTGCTGCGACTCGAACGCTGATTCGCAAAGCGAGGGCCCAAACTGAACAAGCCTTTTCACCTTTATTACCGTCGGTCAGTTTTGACACTACGCTAAATGCGGCTCCTATGGCTTCGTTCAGAATTCAGAATCCGAGTTACATGAGTGACTCCGGCCTGGATAATTTGGATCAATCTAGAGTTTATTATACAGGCAATGTCGGACTTCGAGCAGATTACATTGTGGATTATGCTGCCCGAACTTATTTGGCTTATCAGGCCGCTCGAAAAAACGCAGGAGCTACGAGTGCGGAGGTTGACCATGCAGCTCTTAAGTTGGCACTCAGTATTACAGAGGCTTATCTCGACTTAATTCTTGCAAAAGAGCAATTGGTAGTTCTGCAAGAACAGCTTAAAGTGAGTAGAGACTTCTTAGAAGTAATCGACTTGCGTTTTGAAAGAGGCGAAGCCTCTGGAGTAGAAGTGCTTCAGCAAAAAGGACAGGTTGCCACAGCGGCTTCTCGTCTTCCGTTGGCCGACGCTCTAGTTAAGAACAGTCAGCGGCGTCTCGGAATTCTGCTTGGCCTTCATAGTTCTACGACGCTTGTGCCAACACCGGTAGAACTACCGGATGGAATTGAGACCAAGGGGGCGGGGATTCCTTCCGACTTGGCTTTTCATCGACCAGATTTACGTCGTGCTGCAATGCTTTACGAGGCGGCGAAAGCAAGAGCTGCTAGCAGTTTGGGAAGGCATCTGCCAACTTTACGATTATCAGGCCAGTACGGTTATCAATATATGATTCAAAGGGAGTTGCAAAAGACAGATGCTTGGAGGGCCAGTGTTATATTGTCTTTGCCACTCTTTAACGGTTTCTCTGATCAAGCAGCGGTCGAGGAGTTCGAGGCTAATCTGAATGCGGCGCGTTTAACTTATGAGCAGCTTTATAGGAAAGCCATTAGCGAAGTGGATACTTCTTTAGCTACTGTGCGCGCTGCGAAGGCACAGATGCAAGCAGTCACCGAAGTTTTGTCGGCAACTCGGTTGGCATATGAGCAATTACGAGACCGGTATCTGTCCGGAGTTGGCGACTATGTTGCGACCCTTACAGCTCTAAGGAGTTTTCACCAGAGCCAATTGACGGCTATTGGAGCCAAGCGAACCCAGGTTGTTTCTCAAGTGCGATTGCGCGCAGCGGTGGGCGGCCCTTGGGTGAATGAACTCGGAAAAGTGAAAGGAAAATAACCATGAGCTTAAGGCGAATTGTCCCAATTGCTGGTGTTCTCGTTTTGGCAATTGTCATAGTTGTTGCCATGACAATGTTGCGACCGAAAGCGAAGCGTTCAAAGGGAAAGGATCTTGAGGTAGCGGTTGATGTTTATGAAGTTGCGGATGGCCCGTGGAAGGCATTCGTTTCTGCTACAGGCATTGTTGTGCCTGGTAAGCAGATCGAATTGATTCCACAAATTACCGGAAGCATTGTTTGGATATCAGAGAAGTTAATGCCAGGCGGCCGCTTTGCAATGGGGGAGACCATTGCCCGCATCGATGCGAGAGACTTCAATATTATTTTACAACAAGAAGAGAGCAAATTGCGAGCTGCGGAACTTGAGTTTGAGAGGGAAAAAGCACGTCAGGGAATCGCAAAAAAAGAATGGGAGATTTTGGGTACCGGGAGAAATGTGGATTCTGTTGAGTTGGCACTTCGAAAACCCCAGCTTGCGGTGGCGGCCTTTAAAGTGAGAGCAGCTGCAAGTGGAGTCGAACGGGCGAAACTGAGTCTGGAGAGAACAAGACTTGTAGCTCCATTTGATGCGGCCGTGGTTAATGAAGCGGTGGATGTAGGTCAGCTTGTTGGGCCGGGCACGAAAGTTGCGCGCCTTATGGGTACCGAAGAGTTTTGGGTTACTGTGGCTGTTCCGGTGTCTTCATTGCGATGGATTAAAACTGAGGCGGATGGAGAGCCTTCTGTAGTAACGATTACCCACAATTTGGGGCAAGGCCGAACAACCCAACGCAAGGGACGCGTCTTGAGAGTCGTAACTCAATTGAATGCACAGACCAGACGGGCACAGGTCTTGGTTGCCGTTGAACGTCCTATGGATTTGCATAGTGGGGTACCTTTATTGGCAGGGGCATTTGTTTCGGTTCAGATTGAGGGAAACCTCGTTGAGAATTCGTTGAAATTACCTCGTTCCGCTCTACGAGATGGGAATATTGTTTGGCTAGTGGAGGATAACAAACTTAAACGCTTAGAGGTTGAACCTCTATGGACCACGGAAGAATCGGTTTTTGTCGATGCAGGGGTTGAAAGAGGTCACCGTATCTTGGTGAGTTCTTTGTCGCTTCCTATTGAGGGGATGCGAGTTCGGGTGCGAGATGTGCACCAGGAATCAGGCGGTAGGGTTAGTGAAGTTGGATTAGAAAGTCGCGAGGAATAGCCAATGTCGCAATCAAGCAAGCGAGGAGTTATCGCGTGGATGGCTCGTAGTCCAGTTGCCGCAAATCTTTTGATGTGTGTGATTCTTCTTGGAGGGGTGTTCGGGGCTTTCCAAACCAAGCAAGAGGTTTTTCCTGCATTTGAAACCGATGTTGTACAGGTAACCGTTCCCTATCCGGGAGCGAGTCCGGCCGAAGTGGAGCAAGGTATTTTACTAGTGACCGAAGAAGCGGTGCGTGGATTGGACGGTGTCAAGCGGGTAACTTCCTACGCACTTGAAGGGGTGGGGACTGTAAATATCTCCCTTCTGGTGGGCGAGGAACCCGATAAGGTGCTAGCTGATGTGAAGAATGCTGTGGATAGGATTGTGTCGATGCCTCGGGATGTGGAGCGACCAAGAGTTTCTTTGCTTTCGGGTCGGAGAGAGGTGATTTCCATGGTGATATCTGGAGATCTACCTCCTGACACTTTACATCACTTAGCGGAAAAAGCCCGCGCTGGAATTATAGATACGAAGTCGGTAACCCTGGTCGAAATTGATGGAGTTAGACCGCTGGAAGTGGCTGTCGAGATATCGAGGGAAAGCCTGGAGTCCTATGGCCTTCATCTTAGAGATGTTGCTCGACAGATACGGGAGGCTTCCGTTGAGCTTCCCGGAGGGGGAATTGATGCGGCTTCGGGGGAGTTCTTGTTGAGGGTGGCGGATCGCCGGAAGCGGGGAAGTGAGTTCGAAGAAATTCTCATTCGAGGCACGGATAAAGGCTATACAGTAAGGCTTGGAGATATCGCGACTGTCAAAGATGGATATGCGGACACTGATCAGGAAACCTATTTTAACGGTGAGCCGGCGGTTCGCGTGGTTTCTTATCGAATCGGTGACGAAACACCTACTGCCATCGCCGATGCGGTAAAGTCCTATATTGAAAAGTTCAAAAAGGACTTACCTGATACTGTAAAAGTCACGGTTCTCAAAGATAGCTCTGAAATGCTCGAGGCTCGAATCGATTTACTTATGCGTAATGCGGTAACTGGATTGATTTTAGTTTTGATTATACTGACGCTTTTTCTGGACCTCTCTCTTGCCGGTTGGGTGGCATTGGGAATCCCCATTTCGTTTATGGGGGCATTCGTCTTGATGCCAGGGTTTGATATTTCGATTAATATGGTTACTCTTTTTGCATTTATAGTGACCTTAGGGATGGTGGTGGATGATGCGATTGTGGTTGGTGAGAGCATACAGATTCATATGAAGAAGGGACAGTCTAGAATGGATGCCGCTATTGCTGGTGCCCGCGAGATGGCTAAGCCAGTAACTTTCTCCATCCTAACTACGGTTGCTGCTTTTGCTCCCCTTTTTTTTGTTCCGGGTTTTACTGGGAAAATTTTTCGTTTTATTCCTTCGATTGTCGTTGCGGTCTTACTCTTCTCCCTGATTGAATCATTTTGGATTTTGCCAGCTCACCTAGCGCATGCTGGCCGCAAAACACCAAGATGGCTTTCGCCTCTCGAGTCCGTTCATAATAAAGCCAGCGGCTGGTTGGACAACTTTACCCGAACTACGTATCAGCGGTGCTTAAAGGCTGTCTTAAATCGTCGATATTTTGCTCTTTCCATTGCCTTTGCTTGTCTTATTGTGAGTCTCGGTGCGGTTTCTAGCGGTCTATTGCCTTTCAACTTTTTTCCAAAGCTTGAGGGAAATGAAATCAGGGCAGCTGCTCGGCTTCCTTATGGTGTTTCCTTAGAGAGGACAGAGGAAGTCCGTCGGGAGTTAGAGAAGTCTTGGCAAAAAACTGTCGACAACCTTGGGCAAGACGGAATTGTTCGAGGGGTCTATACCACAGTGGGCAATATGCGCACGGGCCGGGGCCGATCTGAATCAGGGAGCCATTTGGTGAGTATTGAAATCAATCTGGTTCCCAGTGAAGAACGCGATATCTCAGCGGTGGAGCTTTCAAATTTATGGGCGAAAAATACCCCGACACTTCCTGGTGTTCAGGCTCTTACATTCGATAGCTCTGCTGGGCCTGGAGCAGGGGCTGCGGTCAACGTTCAATTGACTCATCGCGATACCGATGTACTGGCAAGGGCGTCGGATGAAGTAGCCAGCGTTCTTTTGGAGTACAAAGAATTAAAGAACGTGGAAAACACCTACGCCGCCGGCAAGCCGCAGTTGAATTTTCATCTGTTGCCTTTGGCCCGCACTGTTGGGTTGACTGCAGAGTCTGTTGCTCGACAAATGCGGTCGGCGTTTTTTGGGGCTGAGGCGTTGCGTGAACAGCGCGGTAGGGATGAGGTGAAAGTCGTGGTTCGTTTGCCAGAGGAGCAAAGAAGTTCGGAGTATGATCTCGAGCGTCTTCCCATTCGAACCCCAACGGGGAGTTTGCTTCCTCTGGGTTCAGTCGCGAAGTTTGACCGTGGCCGGGCTGCGACCGACATCCGCCGGGAGGACGCAAAGCGAATCGTTAATGTTAAAGGTGAGCTGGCTGCAGGGGTAAAGTCGTCTCGTCAGGTTCTGGCGGATATTCAGGCGACTGTTTTTCCCGAACTTCGGGCGAAATACCCGTCGCTGGAGCTGGAGTTTACGGGTTCTCAACGTGATCGCTCGGAGAGTCTTTCTAGCTTGGGACCGAACTATATTTTGGCGCTCTTTGTTATCTTTGCGCTTTTGGCAATTCCTTTCGGAAGTTATGTACAACCCTTAATCATAATGTCGGCAATTCCGTTCGGGATGGTTGGAGCGATTATCGGGCATCTAGTGATGGGATATAGTTTATCGATTATAAGCATGTTTGGCGTTATTGCTTTGAGCGGCGTCGTTGTAAACGATTCGCTCGTTTTGATACATGCCGTCAATGCCGCTCGCCAGCGGGGCGTTGACACTTACGGCGCAGTGGTTTGGGGGGGGATGAGGCGGCTTCGCCCCATTGTTTTGACCTCGCTTACGACCTTTTTTGGTTTGGCACCGATGATTCTTGAGAGCTCGATGCAGGCGCGATTTCTAATTCCTATGGCGGTTTCTTTGGGCTTTGGAGTTCTTTTTGCTACTTTTATTGTTTTGCTCATTGTTCCCGCTTTGTACCTGATCGTTGAAGATCTTAGGTCATTCGGTGGTGTTAAGGAAACCGAGATGGTGTGAGAGACCTACGATTCGAGGTATCGACTGCCCTCATTTGTGGTGAGAAGAGAACGTGGCTCACTTCATTTATTGCCTAACTACTCTGCAAATAGGATCATGAACCGATAGTTTCGATTAGAGTTCGAATTTCTAAGTTTGGTTGGAATGGCGAGGTAAAATCGCGAGGAGTGAGTTGGAGTACGGTTTCCTTTTTGCCTTCGTATTCAGAGGTGGAGATGCTTTTCTCTAAGCGCTTAACGTTATTCAGTAATTGTTGATGTAAGTGGTGGTGGTTCAACGTATGCCAATGTGGTGGGATAGCTCTTGGATTGGCTAGAGGTCACTGTTTTTAGGAGTAGTTACGATCTGGAATTAATCGTAGGTTTAGGTTCGCCTAAAGAGATGACTAGCTTGGACGTGCCGCCGGATCGTATAATTTTTTTGACCCTTCTGGGAAGGCGTTTCTGTTTTAAGCTGTAAGAGCGGGGGGAGTGAATGATGGGGTGCAATAAGAAGGCTAGACGGACCATACTAGCTTTTTTTGCTTACCTCCTATGCGTGTTCGTTGTGTTGCTTAACCAGAGTTGCAGTGAGCGCAAAACACATGGATGGGAAATAGGTGAATACGGTGAATGCTCAGTTCAGTGCAATAACGGAACTCAGTTAAGAAGGGTTTCGTGTCAGGAATTAAAGTCTCATGCGGTGGTGGAAGATTCTCTGTGTTCGGCGAAGAAACCAGCGACCAACCGGCCCTGCGTGGGGGAAAACTGTGGCCAATGGTCGTTTTCGGCATGGAGAATGTGTGAGGGCGAGTGTGGCGAGAGTACTCATATACGCGATGTGTTATGTCAACGTGGTTCGTTGGAAATAGAGTCTTCAGAGTGTCTCCTTTCGGAAGAACCCATTAGTCGTGGCCGTTGCGCTGAGGATTCTGGTTGTGATTTTCTTGGGAAGTGTCAAGAGAAAGTGCCGACGAAGACCAACTCTGAGAGGTGCAAAGTGGGGAGCAAACAAGCGTGTCAAATGGAGGAACTAAAGGGGGTATGTGAGTGGCGAACGCCATTAGAAAAGGTCGTAGACGGTGGCTGGTCTGCTTGGTCAAAATGGAGCTCGTGTACCAAAGGTTGCGGTGGTGGAACAAAAAGGCGGACACGAAGTTGTGTAAGCCCGGCTCCGGAGAATGGGGGACGCGATTGTATTGGAATTTCATCACAAGAATCACCGTGCAATACGAAGCCTTGTGTTTCTCAAAAAGTAACGAAGGCTGCTTGGTCTCCTTGGTCTAGATGGAGTGGGTGTTCAAAAAAATGCGGCGGTGGAACGAAAGAGCGAACGCGAACTTGCGCGAGTTCGGTTACGAAAAACGGTCGAATTACTTGTGTTGGGCCTTTAAGGGAGGAGGCTTCATGCAACCCGGAGCCATGTGAAAAAGGGGAAAAAATTGATGGTGGTTGGTCTGCTTGGTCAAATTGGGGATGGTGCTCGAAGGTGTGTGGAGGTGGAACGAAAAGACGGTCTAGGCGTTGTGACAATCCGGCTCCTGCGGATGGAGGGAAGTTCTGTGTGGGACCCATGACAGAATCGACGGAATGCAATGTGGAACCGTGTTCGGCTCCAGCGCCCCTGGTTGGGACGTGGGCTAGAAAGGGATGGGGAGCCGGAGCGAATTGCTATTGCGGGCGAGTAGACTATAAGACTCCCTTTGTTACAAAATCGAGTTGTGAGTTAGCGGTGGGCTGTCAGAAACGAAGCTTTGGTCGGGTATCTTGGGGGCAGTTTGAGGAATGTGCTTGCGGGGAAGTTACCCATGAAACGGAGTTCAAAACGATACAGGAATGCGAAGAGAAACTCTGCGAATAGTTAACTTGGCCCCTAAATCCAAGGGATAAGGGACCAAGAAACTATTTGGTTTAGATCTGATTGGTCCGATTCAGGGAAAATGCACCGGGAATCGAACATGAAAGTGAGGATGAAATCCCTCTCGAATAACCGTGTTGAGGGCTTTGTTGCTGAATCTTCTAGCGAAGAATCTTAGTGCTAAATTTGGAAGACACTGCCAGCCCCAATTACATTAACGGCCGTTCTGCATTATCTGGGAAGCTTGCTGGTAGATACTATCTACCTCGTCATTATTGCGTCCCACAACGAGGAATCCTATATGGCCAGTTGGTTGAAGAGCTTCTTTTAGATGCAGAATGACACCACAGCCTTTAGTGTCGTTGTACAAGAGGTCGCTTTTGTTGAGGGCAGCTTCAAGCTCTGAGACGGGTCGGTTTTTCCAAAGATTGGAATGCTGATCGAGAATGTGATTATTCAATCGGTAGTGAACACATTCTCCAGATTCGGTACGTAGCGTTGCAGTGGCTTGATCGTATTTTGCGCCGGTTACCAATTTAGCGAGTCCGAGTCCATGTACGCTGCCGCCTTGGCGCAGGTTGATCTCCAATGGAAGAAAGCGAGTCTTTCCATCGTTTTTTACGGCTAGGTAATCTAGTCCATAATAGCCAACGGCTCCTAGTTCACGGAGTTCTTCTCCTACCTTGATGGTCGCTTGTTGGATTTGATCACTATATTCTTTGGGGGCCGGAAAAGCAGCGCCTTGATGTGCACCATTTAAAACGTGGTGCAAAGTAGGCGCGAGAAATTCGATTTCACCATTGGGGTGAATAAAGGCATGCCCCATGACTTCTTCAACGGAATCGCCCGTGGCTCGGACCTCAATCGCGCAACCAAGTTCCGCAAGAACTTCCGGAAAGTTAGCTGAATTGACGGCAGTACTTCTAAAATCGACTTTAGTGACTAAGTTCCGCACTATATCGGCGCGCTCTGATGCTCTTAAGGAGGCAGGATCTACATCTTTAGGAAAGCTTACAATAGCGTTGCCTTGCCCACTGACAGCCTCGTTGAGTTTTACCATGAACTTGGTTTTAGTGGGGTTTCTAAGCCACAGCTTGCTCATTTCCGAGACGAGTTGGTCCATGTGGTGAATATGATTTGCCCCATCGATGGTATCTAGGGTGGTTCGACTGAAGATTTCTCGACCACCACTTTTGGTTCCACACCCATCTAATAATGGGGAGTGGGAGGCTTCTACTGGGATATTGCCCAGTTTTTCACTAATAGAAAAGAGCTCAGGTTGAGAGGCGAAGCATCGCATGATTGTTTCCTCGGGTTTACCGAGTGAACGAATTGTTTCTAGAGCTTCCTCGCTATGAAGTAGGCTTGATTGGATGCCATCGCTCGCGTTCCCTCCAATGGCAACAAAGTTTGTACGAGCGAGAATTTTATCGGCGTCGGGATGGTACTTCACTAACTCAGCAAAGTTCTCTCGGTGGACCGGATCGTTGGTGACATAGCTTACGCGTGCATTGGGGAATTCGGTTACAGCTCTTGCGCACTCCCATAGATAACGACTTTGATAGAAAGTGTCCAATTCGGATGGAGGCAGTCCTTGGCATCGGGTGGGCAAAAAGACGAAGTGGATGGGGGCACCCTCTTTTGCTGCTTCATATCGTTGGCACAAAGCTTGTCGTTGCTTTTGGAAGATGGGATCCAAATCTGTTTCCTTTTGCTGCTTTACCGAGTCAGAGGAGGTTACTACTTGGGTATGAGGTAGTGTCAAGCCGTTCAGGAGGTATTTAGAAGAGGAACCAATTGGGTCATTGTTAGTCGTCGGTGCAGCCACCCTTCCTTGGCTAAGCTCACTCGCATCGGCCTGGTTTACGTTATTCTGACCAGAATTTTCGGGAGACGTAGATGGTTGAGTTGCCGGCGACGCGAACGCAGAGGTATTCTCATTTGTAGGAGTTAGTTTAATGCTAGTCATGGGTACAGGTCCTATTATTATTCTTATTACTATTGAATATTAGTGCTTTGGGCTCGCTAATTTTTGGGAACCGGGTGAGCTTCAACCGGCAATTAACGTTGTCTTTATCGGCGGTAGGGGAAGGTTGTTTCTCGTTTTTTTTAGGGTTTTATAATGTTTCGTCTGCTTTCAAAAAATCGACTTTGTGGACCTCAATGCCTTCCTTAGCCAGGGGAGAGAGAATTTGTGACTCAAGTGCAACCGTTTGTTCTCGAACCTTTGAACTAAGGGTACATGGAGAGTCTGCCAGAAGCCATTGAAGGCTAGGTTGCTGATATCAAAATGTGGCTATTCTATGCCCTCAATGGGCGCAATGGACTTGTCGAGGAGGTTCCTTGAGATGTCTTCGGGGTTGGTTGGGCTTGGGTTTATGGTATTCATGGATGTAGAGAAAGTGGAGGGGATGCAGTCGGTGGTAATTTCAGACTGCCTAGGAAAATCACTGCCCCATTAATCTATTGGCAATACAAGCCTGGGTGGAATTTAACCTTTAACGCATATGACCTGTCGTAGGGTGTGGACGATATCCACTAGATCTGATTGCGCTTTCATTACTGCATCGATATTTTTATAGGCCCCCGGGGTTTCGTCAAGGACGTTAGTATCTTTGCGGCATTCGATACCTTTAGTCGCTCTGAGGTGGTCTGACAAACTGAATCGTTTCTTTGCTTCGGTTCGTGACATCACTCGCCCCGCACCATGACTGCAGCTATGAAAACTGTTTTCGGAGCCCTTGCCTCGCACGATGTACGACTGCGCGCCCATGCTTCCCGGAATAATGCCGAGCTCACCGGCGCCAGCTCGGACCGCTCCTTTGCGCGTTACCCAAACGGCCTTGTTCAAGTGAGTCTCACGGTTGACGTAATTGTGATGACAATCAACTACCATACGGGTCGCTTCGAATTTCGGAAGCTCATGGGCTTGCTGCAATGTATTAAGTACAGATTCCATGATGGTGGCGCGGTTGGCATGGGCAAAGTCCTGGGCCCATCCGATTGCTTCCACATATTGGTCAAAGTGCATGCTCCCCTCGCTAAAATACGCGAGATTTTCATCGGGTAGATTACTCTTGTGTTGCAGCATGTCTTTTTTGGCGAGTTCAATGAAATACATGCCAATTCGGTGGCCGATCCCACGTGATCCGGTGTGCAGCATTACCCAGACTGCGTCACTTTCGTCCAAACAAACCTCGATAAAGTGATTTCCTGTACCGAGTGTGCCCAGATGAGTTATGCTATTGGCGTTGGCGAGTTTTGGGTGAGTATTGACTAGGGAAGAGAATCGATCCGAGAGTGTATCCCATGTTTTATAAACTCGCTTGGGTATGCTCTGCCAAGCGCCCCGGTCTCCTTTGCGCCCCCCTTTAGACCGGCCGTGAGGCACAGCCATTTCAATTCCACGCCGAATATCGCAGAGTCTATTGGGGAGTTGAGAGGCCGTGAGTGTGGTTTTTGCGGCCATCATCCCACACCCTATATCCACACCAACGGTTGCCGGGATGATGGCTCCCACGGTTGGAATGACACTTCCAATAGTGGAGCCCATCCCCCAATGAACATCAGGCATAACGGCAATCCATCCATGGATGAAAGGCAGATTGGCTACGTTTCTTACTTGTTCTTGGGCCTTGGCGTCAAAAGGAACCCCCCGAGTCCATGCTTTGATGGGAGAGCCGCCCTCGCTTTGATAGGTGATATATTTATCAGATTCGACCATTTTATGCCTAGTTGAGGGTGGTTAGCGGAGTAGACCCCTTCGAATTCGCCAGATCTGTTGAATTATTGCTCTTTTGAAGCAATTGTATCAAGGAATCATCGATATTGAAATTAAGCCACTGAATTCATACTAGCAGCCCTGCGATTGTCTGGTTTTACCTTGGTGATAACTCGAGTTAGCACTTTTCTAAATGGAGTGAGTGACTCTTGGTTGGAGGTTCTCTATTGGCTGTTTTTGGGGGGAGTAGAGTCTTGTACCGAGAAAAGAATATTTTAACCCGTATGGGACGACAAAGAAGTAAATCCGAGGTGTTTGTCTATGACCAATTCTCTTGAACGGGCCAAAAAACGGTTGGAAATGCAGGATGTCGATGAGGCTTTTGGTGGGCTTAAGAGTGCTTATGTCAAACTGAGCCTAGGAGGGGATTCACATATCGGTAAAGTGATGGACGTTTCGGAAAACGGTTTAAGGGTGCTCTTTAATTTACCCGCTTCTGCGTTTCCGGCTCCCGGGTCGTTAATGGAAAGAATTTCTTTAGGGACGGCTCTGAGTTGCCATGTTCTCGAGCGTTTGACGGTGACTCGTGTGGTCAGAGTCGCCGATGGCAATGTCGAATTGGGTCTTTTGGGTGAAGACTCTGAGACACGAGCTACTTTGTGGCGAGTTTTTCATCAATTGCAGACCATCAAGGAGGCGGAAGCTTATGAGGCTGTTCAACCTGAGAAACTAGAGCGTATTCCGGGGCGCGGTCACTATACGGAAGAGGCGCGCGTAGAGCGCCTTGCGTTTGCGCGCAGAGTTTCGGGGGCAAGCCTAGAGACATTAGACAAAATAGACTTGGTTGCCGAGAGCTTGACGGGCAACATCGAAAACTTGGTGGGGAGTGTTGAGATACCGGTTGGACTTGCTGGCCCTCTCTGGTTCAAGGGAGACAACGTAATTGGGCCCATTTACGCTCCTATGGCTACGACAGAAGGAGCTTTAGTTGCGTCGGCTACGCGGGGAGCTGTTGCGATTTCGCGTTCTGGCGGGGTTACTACTAGGGTGCATCGGCAACGAATGTTTCGAGTGCCTCTTTTTGTCTTTAATTCGACGGAGGCCGCGAGTACTTTTCGTGCTTGGGTCGAAGACCATGTGGAGGAAATTCGGGCCCAAACACGTCTCGTGTCAAAACATGCCCGTTTGACCGCAGTCTTACCTGACCAAGTCGGCCCCAGGGTTAACATTACATTTGCGTATGAAACTGGGGACGCGGCCGGTCAGAACATGACGACTTCTTGCACGTGGAAGGCGTGCCAGTGGCTTTTGGAGCAGTTGCAGTTTTATCCGGACATAGTGGTAGAACGGTTTGCTGTCGACGGGAACATGAGCGGGGATAAGAAGGCCAACTTTCAGTCCTTCTTGGTTGGGCGCGGTACCCGAGTTTCTGCGGAGGCTCTTATTCCTAACGAAATCTTGGAGAAGGTTCTTAAGGTAACGCCGCGGCAGTTGCGAGAAACCCACGAGAATGGAGTAGCTGCAGGTATAAGCATAGGTATGCTTGGCAACAATGTGAATATTGCAAACGCCATAGCGGCTATCTTTACTGCTACTGGTCAGGATATCGCATCGGTTCATGAATCTAGTTTGGGAAACCTACGGGTGCACGCTAGTGACACGGCAGTTCATTTTTCATTGGATTTGCCTGCGTTGATTGTAGGTAGTGTAGGAGGGGGAACCAATCTTCCCAATCAGGGCAACTATCTCGAATTAATGGGGTGCAAGGGGGCCAACCGGTCAGGGAGGTTGGCTGAAATAATCGCCGGGTATTGTCTGGCTTTGGATATTTCAACTCTTTCGGCAATGGCGTCGGGGCAATTTGCTTCCGCTCACGACAAGCTGGGTCGTAATAGGCCCGTAGATTGGTTTACCCAATCCGATTTGAACTCTAAGTTTTTTGAGCCTTATTTGCAGCGAGAGTTGGGGGACTTAGCTCTTGAAGTCAAAGAGGTTGAGGATTTCGAGATGGTGATGGGCAGTAGCATCATAACCGAACTGACTGCTCGTAAGGTCGACAAATTGGTTGGCCTCTTTCCTAAGAGAATTCACTATATGGATGGCCGAGGAATTTCTCGGGACATGAAGGTGATGGTGAAAGTCAAACCTATTGATCAAGAGGTTATCCTCATGAGCAACGGGATGGCTCAGATGTGCGGTGGACAATTGGCTTCTGCCTACAATAAATTTAAGGATCGCGTAGGCGTTAAGGCATGTCATATACGTGAACTGGCAATTTACAGCCAAAATCATCCTCTTTTTAAGCGTTTGACTCCGAAGGTTCACGCATGTCACCAAGACCCAAAACGCGAGGCATATGTTTTAGTGCTTGAAGATCTGAGTAATCTGGAGCTGATGAATACTGCCAACGATATCACGGAGTGGACTAAGGAACACTATGAAGCGGCTATAGTAGGCTTAGCTGATTTACACAGTATTGGCTTGGGGCAAGAAGATTCTCTGAAAGAAGAGTCGTGGATCGGGGAGGTGATGTCTGCAGAGGCAATGGTTGAGATGAAGCCTCTGTGGCAAGCATTGACAGGCCATGCGGGTGAAGAGTTTTCCTCTTGGTTTGAGCAAGCGGATGTAGAATATGCCAATGAGCTTATCCGTGAGATTGGAACTTGGTGGAGTGAAATAGAGGCCATGCCTCGCACGCTAATTCACGGCGATTTTAACCCACGTAACTTGGGCTTTCGACGCGGGGAAGATGGTAAACTGACTTTGTGTGCTTACGATTGGGAGTTGGCTACTCTGCATATTCCACAACGGGATTTAGCTGAATTCTTGGTGTTTAGTTTGCATGAAACAGTTACGAAAAAGGAGGTTGATTCTCTTATTGAACTTCACCGAGTCAGTTTGGAGAAAGCTGCGAAGGTGACGCTTGATAGAGAGTTGTGGCGCAAGGGTTATCTTTATGGGTTAAACGACTTTATTATCAATCGACTAGGGCTATATTTAATGGGACACACGTTTCGCAATTACAAGTTCTTAGAACGGGTGGTTCGCTTGAGTCGTAAACTTATTAAATTTGAGCTAGAGGGAAGTGGGAAACTACTTTAAACCGTTTTGAAGTGTTTGATTCTAATTCGGCATTAACTTTGATTTACCGGCGTCTCAACTGACCTAGGCTGGTGGCTGCCTGTCGTGGGTTTGGAGCCGTCGGCAATACTAGCGAGGAATGGTTGAAGTAGTTTGTTTTTATGAGAGTCTGTAGGCGAGTAGAACCAGGCACTTGATTTGTAGTATGCGCAAGGGAGATGGCAATCGGAGAAATGTTCCTTTGTCTAACTTTCCCCATTGGGCGAAGGGGGAGCGAGGCTGGAAAGATAGATCTCTTTGACGAGCCTGGGTAAGACAAAGGGATTTCGTTTGTTGTCTCCACTGAAATTTACGTTTGCGCCATCTTTAGGTCGCCACATGAAATCTGGATTCGATTTGTAAGAGGCTTTATCTAGCCACCCACTGTTGACTACGACATTGTCCTTCTTTTCGATCCAGTAGTGGTAAGAGCCTGAAGCCATTCCTTTTTGATAGAGGGTTGTGTGATAAAATCGGATTGCCCCTCCTGAATAATCTCCAGAGTGTCCGTTCAGGCTTTCTATTTTGACGTCCGCGGGTGGTTTAGAGCTCCGTACAACCTTGGCTTTGTCATAGTTGTCATTCCAAACATCCGGACCTGGGTCATAGTCCATTGCAAATGGTCGTTTGTCGCGAAGCCATGTTTTGAGTGTTTTGTGAAAGAGCGCAGGTGATAATGCTTCAGGATCTTCCCGACATATCGATTGAATTTTCATCTTGTCGATCTTGCGAAGACTTCCGTCCACCAGCTTAAGTTCGATAGATTGCGTGGGGTTATACAATGTTATGAATCCTGGCTTTTCACGTCGGGAGTGATTTTGTCGAAAATCACGCAATCGCATATTTTGGATGGCACCCCGCAACACATTTCCATCTCGCAATTTTACTTCGTCGGGAAGTCCGTTGAATCGAGGACCTACAACTTCGCTATCTGGGGCTACGCTATAGGCACAAACAACCAAAAGTCCCTTGATATCTTGTGGTGTAAAAGTAACACCATGGTAGGTTACTGGCTTTAGAGGTTCGCGAAACGTGATTCCCGCCAGGGCAACTGCATCGCAGCTCCCCCACCAACTAACATCCAGTGTGCCATTCGTTTTGCCATTCGTGCCAAAATTGCCGAAGTCATCGAGAAAATCCTTTTTGACATCAGGCCTGAGGGAGTCGCCGCCAGAAAAAGAGACGCCTGTGGTTTGTTCGGCGTCATCTTCGCGCACCGTGTTCGAGGGGATATAGTAACCAGGAGGGCTGTCTGCGCCTGGCTTCAGGAATCCGAGGGCTGGGCGTTTTTCGTGGCGTACCGCGCCCACGGGCAGTCCACGTTTTCCTAGGACTTGGTCAAATTTGGCGAGACAGCCTCCGTCGGCCCAAAGATTGAAAGAAGGGTGTCCCCTTCCATCCGTCGAGGAATCGGCGTAGGGCCAGAAGATCGTTGTCCACGCTTGTTTTTGTGCTTCGAAGGTCCGTTCCCGCTGGCCTGGGGATGACGTCTGGTTTCGTGTTGGAGCTGGGTTTAGAATTGCCACCGAAGAGAGGGAGGAGTCTGACTCGGGTTCCGAACCTCGGTGTCTACAAGCAGGACTGGCCGGGAGATCGTTAGTGGAGCAAGCAACGTCGGGTGAGCTAGGACTATTAGGACGTGAGGAGCGGGATTCAGCGGGTGGGCGCATGGGAGAGTCTGCATTGGTACCTATTTGCACATTACATCCTAGGGTTATTTTTCACTTAGCCTACTTGTAGTTTATCGGTTGTTAGACAAGATTGTTGTTCTATTTCTGTAGGTTGTGGCTTTCTTAGAGCACCGTCGGGACGAGTGCGAGACACCGGAGTATCCAAGTTTTTTGGAGGGGGGATATTGGTCCTTTGATGGCTGACCGTTGGTTGGTTTATTGGGCTCGGTAGAGTTGTGGTACGGCTTTCCAAAGCTTCTCCGACCTTACCCTTTTGTCTCTTAGTGGACTTTTCACTCTAGAATCGGAGCAACTTAATTGGGGAAGAGGTCTGGTTTTTAACCTCTTTTATTCGGTTAGGGTATCCACAAACAATGGTTTACCTGCGAGGTACTTTTTTACACCGGTAGCGGAATCACTTGAAGTATGAGACAATTTCCAATTTTGTGTTAAGGCGTGTGAATAAATAACTATGAATCAAGGTGACGCGAATGGTCTGGGTTAGCTTTATCGTTGGATGCTTGTTGTTTGTGGCCCTCCCTGCTGTGTTTTTGCGGTTCGGCTTTTCTGCGAGCTGGAGTGGTTGGTTAAGCCGTGGAACGCTTTTGGCGTACTTGCTGATCGGTATTGGCATAAGTGGGGTTTTTCTCTTTCGAGAATCGCATCCCGATGCGGCGCAGTTTTTTTCTGTATTGGCACAAACTATTGGATTAGCAATGTGGGCAATCGTTGTTTCGGGTTTGGTCTGGTTACCTTTGAAATTCTGGGCCAAGTGCCTCAATACAAAGGCGCCAGAGGTCGATCTTGGGAGACGTTCACTTATTCTAAAGTCGGCTGCTACAGTTCCGGCACTCTCGTTTGCATGCACCCCTTTGGGGGTAGGAGCTGCATTGCAGGATCCTATATTGAAACGAGTTTCCATGTCCCTTGGCCCTGCCTCGGCGGGATTGCTAGGCATGCGGATCTTGCATCTAACGGATGTTCACCTGGGACTGCATATCGGCGTCCAGCAAATTCAGAAGATAGTGCGCCTTGCTGCGGTAGCTAAGCCTGATTTGGTTGTTCTGACGGGAGATATCGCTGACGATTACTCTAAATTAGAGCCTGCGCTTGATTCCTTGGCGACCTTAGAGCCTCCTTTGGGAATCTTTGCTTGTATTGGCAATCATGAAATTTATAGAGGACGTGAAGAAGCTGAACGAATTTATCAGAACAAAGGTGTGGGTTTTCTTTGTAATAAAGGGGTAGCTTTAGAGATAAACGGTTCTAAGTTTTGGCTAGCCGGGGCGGACGATCCTGCTCGACAGTGGAGGCGTAGACGAATTTTTTTCCACGAAACCGTCGACACTGCCTTAGCTGAAAAGCCCGTTGATATTCCAATAACCATTCTCTTGTGTCACCGGCCTCAGGGGTTTGACGCTGCAGCTGAAAGAGGCGTAACTTTAACTTTGGCTGGCCATACTCACGGTGGACAGATTGGCTTCGGTGGGCGCTCTTTGTTTGAGCCTTTTGCGCCGAAGAGCTACCTTATGGGCCATTATCAGCGAGGACAAAGTCATCTCTATACATCAGCCGGTCTAGGACATTGGTTGCCATTTCGAGTGAATTGCCCGGCCGAAGCCGTATTAATTGAACTTGGGAGCGATAAAAAAGAGAAAACGGCTATTTAGTGAGAGTGTCTTGTATTTGGCTCTGGTAATTCAAGAGCAGCAAGTGAAATCCGTGTTCCTATTGGTTTTAGTTAATGGGGGGGGGCTAGCCCATTGTAATCCGGGGAGTTGCTGGCGTGCTGGCTCTTTTTTTCTTTTACTTTCACGAGGGAGTAAATATACGGAGCCTACAAACGTCTGTGTACGCAGCCATGGAACTCTCCCTATTTATCCTTGGGGAGTAAGGAGTACTTCATATGCCTTTCATTAGAATCTTTTTGGGTTTGGTAGCTCCGCTCTTTTTCTTAGAAGCTGCTTATGCGAGTGAAATCTGTGTTGCGATCGATACGGAGCGAGACAATTTGTCGGAGGGAGATCGAAAAGCCGTCTTAATGTTAGCGAAACAGGAGATCGAAGAAGCTGGTTATCGGATAATCAGTCAAGGGTGTGAGGATGAAATTGTATTGTCTAGTGTCAAGATCGGCACTTCAGTGACTCTTTCGGCGACTCGGGGTGATGACCAACGTCGCTTAGTGGCTCAGGGGCTCGACGATATTCCTAATGTCTGCTCGCAAATAATTAAATCTCTACTTTCTGGCGAGCCACTCGCATTGAGTATGGACCGCACGAATGTTACCAAGGGACAAGCTGAACCCAAAAGGGAGAAAGCTGATTTTCTTACGATGTTTCGCGGTGGTGCTATGGTTCATACGGTGGGCGTTCCGGTGGGGCCAAACCTTGGTGTGGGAATGCGGGTAGAGCTAGATAACTGGGCGATTGAAGCTGAATCTGCGTTCGGTTTTAGTTTAAGCGATCATGCGAGTCGGAGTGATAACGGAGGATCTTTTTCTTTTGGCGCCCATCTTGGCGGATTGTATTTTTTCGACGGTGAGTCTAGTCATTCGGCCTTTGCTGGCCTTGGGGTTGGTTATGGCACGACGGCTTTGGTAACAAAGAGCACCGACCTCTGGACCGGGGCGGGCTTTGATTTCAAGGTCAGCCTTGGGTATGAGATTCTAAGGGCTAGTACGATTCGCATGTTCATTCAGACTGAAGCGCTGATTCCAACCTATCAATTGGGTGCCGACAGTGGGAACCTAGATAAAACTGACCGTTATAATCCAAGTTACATGATCTCATTTGGGATTGGATATGTTCCCGATGTGGTCGTTGGTGGTTTCTTATTCAATTAGATAGAGCTTGCTGGATAGGACGAGTAAGCTAACCGCCCGACGCATCTCACTCTGATTAGGTGATGAGCGGACAGCCCATGAACTTCGCAATCGCTCTGATCTCTTAAGGAAATAGGCAAGCTCAATTGTGAACCATTATTCGTCGTTGTGTTTCATCGTGAACTTTTGTGCGGAGCTGTAAATTCCTGAGCGTCGAGATCGAGTAGATGCCAGCGTGGGTGTTACTACTCGAGCCCGTTTGGTTTTTCTGGCAGCCGGTTCCGTACTTGAAATCATGACGACTTGTTCTCCACCGTTATCAGAGATATTAACTTTGCCATTGCTCCCTTTGGCGCGAACAGCACGCCCCCAAGGAACGGGTGCTACGATGGTTTCGATGGGGTTCACATCAGACAGAAGCCTCAGATCAACGAGGTGACCATCGACTTGAGAAAGGGGTGTGTATTCTTGGACAATAAATGCACTAGGCTCTCGCTGCACCATTGATTTTAAGGCAGCAAAATCTTCCCACTTTTTCATCTTGGCACCCACCCAGACGGCTTTACCTCCTCTTCCATCAACTCGTTTTATTACATACGAATTTTTGGGCTTTGTGGCATTGTCAAAGACCTGCTCGAAAAGAGGTCGATCTAAGATGCAATCGCCTTTTTCGTTGTAACTTCTAAATGAACGTGTTGGTAAATTTTTGATGACCGGTGCTTCTTTGAGGTAGAATTCGACCATTTTATCGACGTACATGTAGAGTTCTTTGTCTCCAATGAACTCCGCGCCGGGGGCATTGTTCATGCCTACTTGACCATTGTAAAAGGCATCCAACAAACCAGGAATTCCTCCCACTTCGAGATCCTCAAGAGCATCGGGATTGTTAGCTTCGAGGTAATTGGTGATAGCTTTTGTTTGCGTCTCGTCTTTTTGACCTGGTCTAAGAAGAGATTTTAACTCTCTATATTGAGACTCTAATGCCATGCGTTTAGGATTGCTAGCGCAGAGCGATACTAACTTTGAGAGGCTTTCTTCAACTTCTTCGATTTCGTCCGCGATTAAACGGCGCAGATTTCCGCTGTAAACGGCGGGGTGGGCTGGATCTATTTCCGATGGCTCAAGACCCGCTATAACAAATCCCACTTTGCGAGCTCGCTCGCCTTTGGTTTTCAAGTAGACCCCGTTACGTCTGACTTCGAGTGAGTTTTTGAAGCGTCCATCTTCAGGGTTGTCCCGCAGTACAACGGTCTCTACACCCAGTTTTTCCAAGATAGCTTGGAGGCGTTGGTCTTCATTATCAGCGCTGACGTCGTTTCCGTATCTTACTAGCACGACCTGATCGCTTCCTCCGACGCATCGCTTACGATAATTTGCGACCAAGGATGTGTAGAATTCGGTGGGATCTGGAG